>DAOWJU010000338.1 GCA_030640215.1 Desulfuromonadales bacterium | reverse complement strand
TGGTCACAACCGCTTTACGTGGTCGGAATTGACGCGCAGAGCCGAAAAGTCATCGTCGGTGAAAAGCAGCATCTTGAAGTTTCTCACTGTTATATCAATAATATCAATTGGTTGATTAATCCCCCAGTGAAATCAATCGAAGCTGCATGCCGCATTCGTTATCGTCATCAGGAAGCTCCCTCATTGATCACAATACTGGAAGATGGTTCTGCTCGAGTCGATTTTCATGAACCGCAGAGTGGGGTAACTCCTGGTCAGGCTGCGGTTTTTTATGATGGCGACCGTGTCCTTGGCGGTGGTTGGATCGGTGAATCCGGGACGCGGGACGAGGAACGCGAGACGCAATAAAAGCACTTATGACTGGAATTGACTCAAAAAAAGATTTCTGCGTCCCAGCACTGCAAACTGTATCGTTTGCAACGCTTGGCTGCAAAACCAACCAGTTTGAATCTGCATCCATGCAGGAGTCTTTACGGGTGGCAGGGTATCAGATTATCCCTTTCGATGACGGGGCGGAGTTGGTGATTGTCAACACCTGTACCGTTACCAGTGCTACTGATGCCCAGTCGCGCAACCTGATCAGACGTGCTCGCAGGTTGAATGATTCCTGCCGGGTGGTTGTTACCGGCTGTTATGCTCAAGTTGACCCTGATGCACTGCATGATCTGCCCGGTGTGAGTTTGGTGATCGGCAACGAAGAGAAGCAACGTCTCCTTGACCTTCTCAAGTCAGAGCAAGACTCGACCTATGTTGAAGTCTCGGATATTCGTCAGGTAGAAAGTGTCTGCCTGCCACCGTTATCTTCTTTCTCTGGCCGTAGTCGCGCCTTTGTCCAAATCCAGAATGGTTGCGATGCCTTCTGCAGTTACTGCATTATCCCCTATGCACGCGGTGCCAGCCGTTCTGCACATCCAGATGAAATCCTGCAACAGATTGCTGGTCTTGTCGAATCTGGTTACCAGGAAATTGTCCTGACCGGCATTCATATCGGCGGCTATGGTAATGGCTTGCAAGTACCATTGACTCTGAATGCACTTGTGCAGCGTGTTGAACTGGAAACTGAAGTTCACCGTTTACGGCTCGGTTCCATTGAACCCACCGAGTTGACAGATGATTTGCTTGAATCAGTTGCTTCTTCGCAGGTGATTTGTCCACATTTTCATATTCCACTTCAGGCTGGCGATGATCATGTCTTGCAGCGAATGGGACGAACTTACAACAGGGATTTCTTTGCTGATCTTGTCAAAAAGATCAGAAGAGCCCTGCCATCCGCAGCGATCAGCCTTGATGTGATTACCGGATTCCCCGGTGAAACTGACCAGGAATTTGAAAATACCTTCGGTTTTATAGCGGAGCTGCCAATAACTGATTTGCACGTTTTCCTGTATAGTAAGCGGCCGGGAACCCCGGCAGCGACTCTTGCTGATCAGATTCCGGGTAATATAAGCCGTGATCGGGCGGGCAGATTGCGTCATCTTGCAGCGGAAAAGCATCGCATCTTTGCAGAAAGTTTCATAGGTCAAGAGCTTGAAGTTGTTGTTGAGACAGGTACGAAGAGAGGACTTTTGAAAGGAATTTCAAAAAATTATCTCGATATTCGCTTTGCTGGAGATGCATCGCTTGCGGGTCAGTGTGTGACTCTCAAGCCGTTTTCCTGGCAAGATGATGCCCTGAGGGCAGATCTGGTATCATCCCCTGTGCCTGGCTTGCGGTAATAAAAAATGTTAAAAAACAAATAAATGGATTGATTCTCATGAAATCCTGTGCTAGAAGCACTCTAACTAAATAAGTTTGTGTATTGTTTTCGTTGCTCAACAGACAGATTAAAGGTAGTCAGTTTGGAACAAAACACTTAGACCGTATTTGGCTGAGTGTTTTATGATGTCTGGCAGTCGAAAGTGCACAACAAAAACCTCCCGATTGGGAGTGAAGGAGTTTCAAGATGGCTGAAGGTACAGTAAAATGGTTCAACGAAGCTAAGGGTTTTGGGTTCATCGAGCAGGACAACGGTCCTGACGTATTCGTCCACTTTTCTCAGATCATGGGTGACGGTTTCAAAACTCTCGCCGAAGGTGATCGCGTTAGCTTCGATGTGACCGAAGGCCAGAAAGGCCCCCAGTCGTCGAACGTCGTGAAGCTCTAATAGAGAATCACTGATTCAGACAGATAGATAGATTGTAAAACAAACCGATTTGTAAAACAAAAGGGCGGCCCATTGGGTCGCCCTTTTGTTTTGTGCATAACGGCAGTCTGTTCTTCGGTGATCTGGTGACACCAGAAAAAGTGGATTTTAAACTCTGAGGGGTACGTCAGGCAGGAAGAGGACGGGGCGTTTGCCGATGGCCATTAATTGACAGAAATTAGTTGTCATTTAAGGAGTTTTCTGTTTCCATGCATCTGTTGTCAGCTCCATAACTATCTGTCACTTATACAAAAGGATGAATGACGTGAAAAAATACCAACGATACGGCTCATTTCTCTGTCTGCTGCTCTTAATGCTGACCGCTGCTTGTGCCCCGGTCAAAACCCTGGAGGTATGGAAGGCAGAAGATTACACCCGGCAACTGGATAAGGTCCTGGTGATTGTCTTAACTCAGAAAGACAAGATACGTAACCAATTTGAAAATGTCCTCTCTGATCAATTGGCTAAACGGGGTGTCGATGCAATCTCAAGTCACAAGGTTTTGCCACATACGAGCGAGAAGCCTGATCGGGATGTCGTTGTGGCAAAAGTAAAGGAACTTGGCGTCACAAGTGTGTTGGTCATGCGCTCGATCAGCAAGAAAGAGATCACGAACCACCAGTATGGGGGTGTAATGCTGGGTGGCGTCGCTATTTATAGCGATGATGGTTGGTACGGTTATAGCTACGGTTATAGCTTTGACAGGAAATACGACACAGATTTTTTCACAATATCGGCGAAGCTCTATGATGTTGACAGCAAAGCCCCTGAATGGTCTTACCTTTCGCAAGTCAAAGTCGAGGGTTCCAGAGAGGGTGCCGTCAATTTGTTCGTTCCGGTTCTCGTAAAGCAACTTGAAGACAGTCAGCTTGTCGAAGCGTTACCGAAGTAAATCCTGGTGGGTTGATCTAACTGCCTTATCGAAAAAAGAGGGGGCTGCAAATTTTTGCGGCCCCCTTTGTTACGTCATCTTGAGTCTTTTAACGCTCCTATCCAACTTCGTTATAAACCCTCTCCCGAAACTCTACCTGTAAATCCTCAGCGACCTTGCGACATGCGTTCATATCGATTCCCGGAAGGGTGACAGCGGTCGCTGTGACGGACGGGATATGTTGCTTTGCCTCGACGAGAAATTCTTTCAGTGCGTCATAGCTTCGCTCGCCAAATTCGGAACAGCAAATCTCCTGGTAGGTTGCCGCGTCGGGCGCATTAAGAGAGATGCTGATCGAGTCAACCAGTCCTGCAAGTTCAGGAAGAATATTGCGACCGTGAACCAGGTTGGCCTGACCGTCGGTGTTGATACGTACGGTGATCTTCTTCTGTTTCAGGAAACTGGCAACTGCTTTGACAAGATCGAGGCGCAACAGGGGCTCACCGTAGCCACAAAAAACGACTTCGTCATAGGAGGATGGATCACCGATCGCATCCAGCACCTCTTCAACGCTGGGCTCCCGCTCCAGACATAGTTGATGGCCTTTGACAGTGAAGTCATGAAACTTGGCGCAGAAAGTACATTTGTTTGTGCAGCGGTTGGTGATGTTGAGATAGAGGCTATTGCGGATCACATAGGCAATTCGCGTGCTCTGATCGACTTTACCGATGCCGAACAGACGCCATGCGTTGAGGCTAGTAATTCGAGCAACATCTTGAAGAGTTAATCCTTTCACCTCCGCAAGCTTTTCAGCGGTTGACCGGACATAGGCTGGTTCACAACGTTTGCCGCGCCATCCCTGTGGAGAGAGGTAAGGGCAGTCGGTTTCTACCAGCATGATATCGATAGGTAAGGTCTGTGCTATAGTGCGTAGCGCCTCATTCTTCGGATAAGTTAAAGGCCCGGCAAAAGAGATGTAAAAGCCCATTTCTACACATTTGCGGGCCATGACCAGGTCACCTGAGAAGCAGTGCAGAACTCCACCGATTTCGGCTGCATTCTCTTCTTGCATGATCTGGATGATTTCATCGTGGGCTTCACGATCATGGATGATAAGCGGCTTGCCAGTATCTCTGGCCAGTTGGATATGTCTGCGAAAAGAAGATCTCTGCTGGTCTCGTGGAGAATGGTCCCGATAAAAGTCGAGACCGGTTTCACCAACAGCAACAACCTTGTCGACCGATTCGATCATACGGGTTAATTCGTCAATTGTACTGTTGTCTACACTGCTCGCATCATGCGGATGAATGCCAACGCTGGCATAGATGTTAGGATAGCGCAGAGCGAGATCTACGCTGGCACGAGAACTTTCCAGATCGCAGCCGACGGTCAGAATATGGCCGACGCCATTCTCCGTAGCTCGTGTAATGACTGCTTCAAGGTCGCTTGTATAAGGCTTTGAGTCGAGATGAGCGTGGGAGTCAACAAGTAGGGTTTGTAGCTTTTTCATGCAAGAATTTCCGTAGCGAGGAACTAAAAACGCGGGACGAGAACGTCAACCTCAAGGTCTACACGTTCCTCGTCCCGGTTGTCAGGTTTCAATTCTGGGAAAGAGCGGGGCAGCCTTCTCAACCATAGTGCCTGGCTTCAACAAGCCCCAGCTGTCATGCCCATCGAGTTGTTGATTGTCAGGGTCAATGCCAAGGATGGTGCAGATTTTGGCTCCGGTATCCGGCATAAAAGGAGTGATGAGCAAACCGATTAGACGTATAGCTTCGAGCAGGTTGTACATGACCGTACCGAGACGTTCGCGTTGTGCCTCATCTTTTGCCAGAGTCCAGGGGGCAGAGTCATCTATATACTTGTTAGCAGCACTGACCAACTCCCAGATCGCTTGCAGGGCTTTGTTGAAAGCAAGAGCCTCCATATGCCCGTCAACCACGCCGATCTGTTTGGCAAATTTATCCTGAAGTGCCTGGTCAATTTCGGTTACTTCACCGGGAGTTGTTAGCTCACCATTAAAGTATTTGCTGAGCATTGCTGTGGAGCGGCTGACCAGGTTGCCTAGATCATTGGCCAGGTCAGAGTTGATGCGGTGCACCAGGGCGCTTTGTGAGAAGTCTCCGTCCAAACCGAAGGGGACTTCGCGCAACAGGAAGTAGCGGATGGCGTCGACACCGTACTTGTCGATGAGCATGTTCGGCTCAACCACATTGGCCAGACTTTTACTCATCTTCTGGCCTTCAACAGTCCACCAGCCATGGCCGAAAATCTTCTTGGGTAAAGGGAGCCCGGCAGCCATCAGGAAGGTTGGCCAATAAACAGTATGAAAACGCAGGATATCTTTGCCGATAACATGAACATCGCAAGGCCAGAACTTCTCATAATTGCCTTCGTTCTGATTTGGATAGCCAAGTGCACTGATGTAATTGGTCAAAGCGTCGAACCAGACGTAGATAACATGCTTCTCGTTGCCTGGAACCGGGATGCCCCAGGAAAAGGTTGTGCGCGATATTGAGAGGTCGCGCAATCCTTCACGTACAAAGCTGAGAATCTCGTTGCGCCGGGTCTTTGGCTGAATGAAGTCAGGGTTGGCTTCGATATGCGCCAGAATCTGGTCCTGATATTTACTCATGCGGAAGAAATACGACTCCTCCTTGAGTTTGTCAGTTGGTCGACCACAGTCAGGACAATTGCCGTCAATCAGGTTGGTCTCGGTCCAGAAGGTCTCGCAGGGGGTGCAATACCAGTCCTCATATTCACCGAGGTAGATGTCACCCTTGGCTTCAATGTTCCGAAAAATCTCCTGAACAGCAAGTTTATGGCGTTCCTGAGAGGTGCGAATAAAGTCGGTGTTCGAGATGTTCAGTTTTTCCCAGAGCGACTGAAAGCGTTTAACAACACGATCTGCCAATTCCAGAGGCGTCTCTCCCTTGGCATGAGCCGCTTTTTCAACTTTCTGGCCGTGCTCATCGGTGCCAGTCAGGAAGCTGACTTCGTATCCGCGTGCACGCTTGTACCGCGCTAATGCATCACAGGCCAGGGTTGTGTAAGCGTGACCGATATGGGGAACGTCATTGACGTAATAGATCGGGGTGGTCAGGTAAAAGCGTTTATCGTCCGTCATGACTATTCTCCCTGTTTACTCGGGGCGGGTTTATTGCCACTACCACCGCCACCGCGAGGCCTGCGCCGGCCACGCCGACGGCGATTGCTTTGGCTCTTGCCTTCAGTTGGTTTGTTTTGAGTCTGCTTTTTCTGCTGATCGACAGGTTTTGTTTGTTCGCTGGTCGCTTGATCCGCATTCTGTTGTTTCTTGTGGTCCTGCTTTTGGGATTGTTGGCCTCTGTTGCCCTGTTTCTGGGATTGTTGGCCTTTGCTACCTTGTTTTTGGGACTGCTGGCCTTTATTGGTGCGCCTTTGAGACTGCTGTTGGCCTTTTTCCCCTTGCTTGCGGGGTTGCTGCCTCTGTGGTCTGTTGTTGGTTAACCGGCTTGAGTGTGTCTCTTCAGCTGAGTTCTCCTCTGCAGTCGGTTGGCTGGCCTGACCGGTGCGAAGTTCTTCCATTGTCACCTGGCAGCTGGTGCCTTCTCTGTCACGTAAAGTCACTTTCTGCTGCAGAATGTCAAGTGAGGTGACTTCGCATTCACGGTTCTCCCACATGACCTTCTTACCGCACTTCGGCATACCCTTTTTTAACTTACTGTAGGTCTCGTATTCGTAGCCGAGACAACAGAGCAGGCGGCCACATTGACCGGAGATCTTGGTTGGATTGAGAGCCAGGCCTTGTTCTTTGGCCATTTTCACGGAAACCGGGCTGAATTGTGTGAGGAAGCTGCAACAGCAGAGTTCACGGCCACAGATGCCAAGGCCACCGACCAGCTTCGCTTCATCACGGACACCGATTTGCCGCATTTCAATTCGTGTGTGGAAATGATGGGCCAGGTCTTTGACCAGTTCGCGGAAATCGATACGTCCGTCAGCGGTGAAAAAGAAGATGATTTTCGAACCGTCAAAAGCATACTCGGCACGGACCAGTTTCATCTGCAGTTTGCGCTCTTGAATCCGCCCCCGGCAGAAGTGGTGGGCAGTCTTTTCTCTGGCTGCATTGGTCTCCGCCATGGCTAGATCTTCTTCTGTGGCGATGCGTAGAATGTTCTTCAGCCCCTCTGGTGAGCTGTTTTCTTCAATTTCACTCGGAGGGATAACAACGATGGCCATAGCCCGGCCGCGATCAGTTTCAACGATGACCTTGTCGCCGGACTTGAGCTCAAGGGAGAGAGCGTTGAATTTGTATTGACGACCAGCTTGCTGGAATTTAAGTGGTACGATACGTATCATAAGGTCACTATAAATGGTTGTGTAACGATTAACATCAAGTTCAGGCGGCCAGTTTCAGGAGGAGAACCTCCATAGCCAGTTGGCGGTTTACGTTGCGATCCAATTGACGACGAACTTCGATCAACGCATCCAGTTTAGTGAGAACTGTAGTCACGCTCTCGCAGCCGGATACCCTGTGGACTTTGTCTTTGAGATCAAGGTTGACCAGCTCCTCGTCGCTGCGCCCATGCAGGGTCATCAGGACATCTCGATAAAAAGCCTGAAAAATCTCCAGGATGTCGGGAAGAATGGTCTTGTCTGCCGCCAATTTTTCAGCAAAATCCAGAATGGGCAAGATACTTCCTGAGGACAACCCCGTCAAGGTTTTTAGCAGTTCCCGGCGCTGTTCCAGGTAAAGCTCCCGGTCTTTTCCAAAGGCTTTTTTGAAACTGCCTTCTGAAAGGGCAGCCAGAACGTGAGACTCACTTGAGTCGATACCCAGTTGCTTCTCAAGCTCTGCCTGAATCCGGCTATTCGGGTGTCGGGTAAAAGGCAGCGGTTGGCAACGAGAGCGAATAGTTTCAAGCAGACGATTCGGTTGTGCACTCAAGAGTATCAAGAGAGTGTCTCCGCGAGGTTCCTCGAGGGTTTTGAGAAGGGCATTTGCTGCGCCGACCGTCATGGTGTCTGCCTCTTCAATCATGCAGATCTTGCGCGGTGCCTCCAGTGGCTTGAGATTCAACTCACGCTGAAAAGACCTGATCTGTTCAATTTTGATCGATTTGCCGTCCGGTTCAAGAATGTGCAGGTCGGGATGGTTCTGATGATCAATTTTACGACAAGCCAGGCAATGACCACAGCCGCGTTGTTCGAGACAAACAATGGCACGCGCCATCGCCATAGCCATGAGTCGCTTGCCAATGCCGTCTGGTCCGGAAAAGAGGTAGGCGTGCGCAACCCGACCATTGGCCAGTGCCCTGCGCAGGATTTCCTTCTGACGTTCATGGCCGAGAATCTGGTCAAAAGTCATGTTGATCTCCTGTTTACTAGAAAATGATCAACGGCAGCAGTTACGCGCTTTGCCACCACATCCTTGTTGCCAAGGGCATCGATGATCTGAAACCTCTCTTTGCTTTTTGCCAGATCAAGATAGCTTTGGCGTATGCGTTGATGAAAGTCGAGAGCTTCCAGTTCAAAGCGTCCTTCTGATTCCAGATTGTCATTGTGATTACGTAACCTGGCACGCTCCAGGCCTGCTTCGACAGGAAAATCGAGCAGCAGGGTCAAGTCAGGGGTCAGGCCCTCGGTTGCGAAATTATTGATAGCCTCGAGTTGCTTCATGTCGAGGCCACGCCCAGCTCCCTGGTAAACAGTTGTTGCATCGGAGAAACGGTCGCAAAGAACAATTTTGCCTTCTGCCAGCGCTGGTCTGATCAATTCAATGACATGTTGTGCTCGGGATGCACTGTAAAGCAGCAACTCCGTGCACGATGCCATTTTGTCATTCTCCGGGTCGAGAAGGAGGGTGCGGATGGTATTGGATATAGAGCAACCGCCAGGCTCCCTGGTCGCAACTGTCTGGTAGCCCAGGGCCTGAAGATGGTCGCAAAGGTGCAGCAATTGAGTGCTTTTGCCGCTACCTTCGATGCCTTCAAAGGTGATAAAAAAAGCCATAAAATAATAAGTAGAGTTGAGATTTAATGAGTCACTGTAAGTGCGTGAAGTAATTTGACATACTATAATGGTTTCACAGCCTGGTGCAATTGATATATGTGCTCAAAT
Organism: Desulfuromonadales bacterium; assembly: GCA_030640215.1. GTDB lineage: Bacteria > Desulfobacterota > Desulfuromonadia > Desulfuromonadales > BM103 > M0040. The sequence goes on along the minus strand of DAOWJU010000338.1, from coordinate 3,856 downwards.
GGTGTAACGTGGCCGGGTTTTGTGTGGAGAATCTATCCGCTATTAGCTGTCACATTAATCTTAAACGCGAAGACCCGCTTATGAAGCAGCCTGTCAGCACAGTACAAGAGAATTGGCAAAGACTGGAGGAGGCCCTTGGGTACTCCTTCCAGGAGCGTGCTCTGCTTGCCGAGGCGATGACGCACCGATCTTATGCCAATGAGTTTCACGCGGAAAATTTGCCTGATAATGAACGACTTGAATTCCTTGGTGATGCAGTCCTGGACCTGATTGTCAGCCAACACCTTATGGCGACTCTGCCAGACGCTCCTGAAGGTGAGCTGACACGTATCAGGGCGGAAGTTGTCTCCCTGCCGAGCCTGTCACGTCTGGCCATATCTCTGGATGTTGGCTCTGGCCTGTTGCTTGGCAAGGGTGAAAAGAGCAGCGGTGGAGGTAGTAAACCCAGCCTGTTAGCGGATGCTCTGGAAGCTCTCTTCGGCGCTATCTTTACGGACGGTGGTTTTGACGCTGCTAAATCGGCAATCATGCCATTGTTCGTACCACTGTTACAGCAGGCTTCTATCAATGATGGACAGGACTTTAAAAGTCGCTTACAGGAGTTGCTGCAGAGGACCCGTCGAGAGTTGCCGGTCTATGAATTGATCGAGACGACGGGACCAGATCATGAACGCGTTTATCGCATTGATGTTCTGATTGATGGTCGCACTTACGGTTCAGGTCAGGGCCGCACCAAGAAGAGCGCAGAGCAGGATGCTGCGCAAGCGACCTTGATTCTATTGGAAAAAGATTCATGAGGATTTACCCGGTATTTATCCCGCATGCAGGATGTCCTCATCGCTGCCTTTTTTGCGCCCAGGATAAGTCCACAAGCCAATCTGTCGTTCCCGAAGCGGAAGAGGTCGATGGCTGGCTTGAGAATGTCTTACCACTTCACGGTGATGGTGAAGTCGCTTTTTACGGTGGCACCTTTTCGCTGTTACCGTTGGACTTGCAGGATCGCTATCTGACAACAGCAGGTCGTTTTGTTGCTTCCGGCAGGGTCGCCGGGATACGTGTTTCAACTCGCCCGGACGCACTCGATGACATCTCTATTGCCCGACTGAAGTCTTCCGGTGTAACGACTGTAGAAATTGGCTGCCAGAGCTTTAGCGAATCTGTCCTGATCGCGGCAGGGCGTGGCCATGCTGCTACAGACAATCTCTCTGCTGTTCAGCGTTGTCAGAATGCAGGGTTTCAAGTCGGTGTCCAGTTGATGCCCGGTCTGCCTGGTAGCAGTTCCGGGGAAGCCCTGACGTCTTTGCGGCAGGCGCTGGCACTCAAACCTGCTTTTGTGAGAATCTACCCGACCGTCGTGATTGAAGGTACAAAACTGGCTGATCTCTGGAAATCCGGTGACTACCACCCATGGACATTGGATGAAGCTGTTAATGTCTGTGCTGATATGTTGCTTCTTTGTCGTCAGGTTGGTATGCCGGTCATTCGCCTGGGGTTGCAGCGTGATCCGCAATTAGAGGAAAATCTCCTGGCCGGGCCTTATCATCCCGCTTTCGGACAGCTGGTTCGCTCGCGGCTCTGGCGTCGTGCTTTGCTTCATGCCAGCTCACAGGAACAACAACTTACTGTTCATCCCAACGACTTGAGTGATGCTCTGGGGCATCGTGGCGAGAATCGTGATTGGCTCAAAAAGATTAACCCGGAGGTTAGCTTGATGGCTGACAAAACTGTTGAACGTGGTTTTTTGCGTATCGCTGGCCGGGATTTACCATTAATAGACTTGTCTGCCCAAGGAGGGCATCATGGCTGAAAAACAAATATTTCGTTCAGGGTTCGTGGCGATTGTCGGTCGACCGAATGTCGGCAAGTCGACCCTGTTGAACCGCATTGTCGGACAGAAAATAGCGATTACCTCACCCAAACCGCAAACCACTCGCAACCGCATCCTGGGGATTCAGAATACGGATCATGCTCAGGTTCTGTATGTTGATACCCCTGGTATTCATGATGCACACTCTCCTTTAAATCGTTACATGGTGGATCAGGCGCGTTCAGCCTGTCTTGATGTTGACGTTGTGCTCTGGCTGGTTGAGGCGGATCGTTCGGTTGATACCGATCCTATGATTCCTCGTTTGCTTGAAAAGAGCAAACGACCCGTTCTGCTGGTCATCAACAAAATCGATAAGATTCCAAAAGACAAACTGCTGCCGTTGATTGATGCTTATTGCAAGATCTGTCCTTTTGCTTCGATTGTGCCGGTGTCAGCCCTGAAAGGTGATGGTGTTGACGCCTTGATGGGGGAAGTACCCGCTTTGCTTCCAGAAGGGCCGCGCTACTATCCCGAGGAGCAACTAACGGATGTCCCGGAACGCTTTATCGTCGCTGAAATGATTCGTGAGCAGATCCTGATGCGCACCAAAGATGAGGTCCCTTATGGTGTGGCTATTGTTGTCGAGCGCTTTCAGGAAAACCCGGTAAAAAACATGGTTGGTATATCTGCGGTAATCAATGTTGAACGCGATTCTCATAAGGGAATCATGGTTGGCAAGGGTGGGACCATGATTCGTCAGATTGGGCAGTCTGCCCGTAAAGAAATTGAGCGGATGTTGGGCGTCAAAGTGCATCTCGAACTCTTCGTCAGAGTACAAAAGAACTGGACCAGTTCAGGCCGCATGATGAAGGAGTTTGGTTATGAATAAGCCAACACGTGTCGTTGTGACCGGTGGTGCGGGGTATATCGGCAGCCATGTTGTCCTGGCCCTGGGTGAGGCCGGTTATGACGTACTGACATATGACAACTTGTCGACTGGTAATCGAGATGCAATCCTCTCAGGAGAGCTGGTCGTTGGCGATTTGGCCGACAAAGATCTGCTGGTCAAGACCTTGAAGGAGTTTAATCCCGAAGCCGTGCTGCACTTTGCCGCTTCGATTGAAGTCGGTGAAAGTGTCACCAACCCCCTTAAGTATTATCGAAACAATTCGGTCAATGCTCTGAACCTTCTGGAGGCGCTTCGCGTTGCCGAAGTAGGGCAGATGATATTTTCTTCGACTGCCGCTGTTTATGGCAACCCTATAGAATTACCGGTGACTGAAAATGCACCCTTGCAGCCGATCAATCCGTACGGCGCATCCAAGATGATGACTGAGCGCTTCCTGTCTGATCTGGCCGAAGCAAATGTTGACTTCCGGTACGTCGCTCTACGTTACTTTAATGTCGCTGGTGCTGATCCAGAGACACGTCTTGGCCAGGACTATACCAATCCGACCCACTTGATTACCCGGGCATTGAAGACGGCTCTGGGGATTTTTCCTCAGTTACAAGTCTTTGGTACCGATTATCCAACTCAGGATGGCACATGTATTCGTGATTATATTCATGTGGCTGATCTGGCCCAGGCTCATCTGGATGCTTTGCGCTACCTTACGGTGGGTCATTCATCAACCATTTTCAATTGTGGCTACGGTCACGGTTTTTCTGTCAGTGATGTTGTCGCCATGGCCAAAAAAGTGACGGGTGTTGACTTTCCTGTTGTGGAGACAGGTCGTCGAGAGGGTGATCCTGCAGAGTTGATCGCAGGTTGTGAAAAAATTCGCAAAGAGCTCGATTGGCAGCCACGCTTTGATAACCTTGAGGTGATCTTGCGCACAGCCTGGGGATGGGAAGAAAAGCTCGCTACGCGTAACGCGTAACGAGGGACGCGCAGAACAAACCAAACAAACAATTTAAGGACGTTTCGCACTTAACGTTGCATGCTTCGGGGGTTTTATGAAACTAGCTATTGTTGGAACTGGATATGTTGGCCTGGTTACGGGGGCCTGTTTTGCGGAAATGGGTCACAGCGTGACCTGTGTTGATATT
>DAOWJU010000014.1 GCA_030640215.1 Desulfuromonadales bacterium | reverse complement strand
GTGAGTGGTATTCCGGATCGGAGTACTTTACAACAGCCAGATGTTTCGCTTCGATTTCCTGCAATACACTGTCGTTCTCAACAACGAACTTGCCCTCTCCATGGCGGACGGGCAAGTACAGTCCATCCAGACCGTGAGTAAAGACACAAGGCGACTCCTGATCAACCTTGAGATAACACCAGCGGTCCTCAAAACGACCACCGTCATTAAAGGTCAGCGTTGCCGATTGCTTTTTGTAGTTACCGTCAAGGGCTGGCAACAGTCCCATCTTGGTCATCAACTGAAAACCGTTGCAGACTCCCATGATCAGCTTGCCGTCTGCGATAAAACGCTGTAACTGATCACTCAGCGTCTCTTCACTGCTCTTGACGGTAGCGTGAGACAGGCGGTTGGCACCAGCCTTGGCGCTGCCAAGGTCATCACCATCCAGAAAGCCCCCGGCCAGATTAAGAAAGTGGTAGTCATCCAGACGCGCACGACCAGAAAGAAGCTCCGCAACATGCACAATATCGACAACGTCTGCACCAGCCAGTCGGCAAGCGTTAGCCACTTCACGTTCACAGTTGGTGCCATTGCCGGAAATAACAACAGCCCGTACTTGCTTCGCCATAATTACATCTCCCGCAGCGGGCTCTGCCACGCTTCCTTAAGATCATCGATAGTGCTACGCACCAGAACTTCACCTTGCAGACCGGCAATTTTCAAATATTCGTCATTGGCCACCTGGCCAATACAGGCGAAAATCTGTCCTGCGAAAAGAGCTTCAAAACGTTCCCGGTTGGCTGGCTTGACCGTCACCAGCAGCCGACTTGCCGATTCGCTGTAAAGCAATTTATCTTCACGCATGGCAGTATCAACCGGAACCTTAGTTAGATCGATATACATGCCGAACCCACCGGCAAAGGCCGTTTCCGCTAGAGAAACAGCAAGGCCGCCATCAGAGAGGTCATGACAAGAGGCCAGTAAACCCTCCTCCTGCGCTGCATTTACTGTGCGATAGCGCTGCATGGCGCTACTCGCATCAACCTGTGGCACATTACAACCGACCTGGTCGTGCATGGCGTAATATTCAGAGCCACCGAGCTCGTCACGAGTCTGACCAAGCAGGTAGACGAGATCACCAGGCGTCTTGGCGTCCATGGTAACCGCCTTGCGCAGATCTTCAATCTTGCCGATCACTGAGAAGAGCACAGTCGGTGGAATCGAAATTTTGGTATCACCTATCATGTAATCGTTTTTCATCGAATCTTTGCCGGAGATCAACGGCACACCGAAAGCAAGGCAGTAATCGTAAAGAGCTTTATTGGCCCGCACCAGCTGAGCCGCTTTGTACTCACCGTCCGGGGTCTTTTCACTCGCCACCGGGTCGCACCAGCAGAAGTTGTCCAGACCGGCCACATGCTCGATATTGCCGCCCACAGCCACGTAGTTCCGCAGACCTTCATCAATCGCATTGGCCATCATGTGATAGGTATCAATATCGCTGTAACTCGGACAGATACCGTGCGCGATGACCACACCCTCGAAGGAGTCAAATAAAGGTCGAACAACTGCGGCATCAGAGGGTCCATCATTGGTGACGCCCACCAGCGGCTTGATCACCGTACCACCCTGAACTTCATGATCGTAACGGCGCACAACCGCTTCCTTGGAACAGATATCAAGTCGACCGAGCATCTGTTGCAACGTAGTATCCATATCAAGCGGCTGCGAGAAAGTTGGTTCACTGAGCGTTGGTGGCGTCCAGCGCGCAGAGAGTTGCATTTGTGGCACGCCCTCATGGATAAATGCCATCGGCAGATAAGAGGCCGTTTCACCGTTATAAAGACAATGGAAATAACCGGAGTCGGTAAACTGACCAAGATCAGTAATCTCAACGCCCATTTCTTCAGCTAAAGTTGAGAACTCATCGAGTTTCTCAGGAGGTACCGCCATGGTCATGCGTTCCTGAGCTTCCGAGATAAGTATCTCCCAGGGTTGCAAGCCAGCATACTTCAGAGGAGCACGGTCGAGATGCATTTCAAAGCCGTTGGTAAATTCGGCCATCTCACCCACCGATGAGGACAGGCCGCCAGCACCGTTGTCGGTAATCGCGTTATAAAGACCACGATCACGGGCAATAATCAGAAAATCGAACATGCGCCTCTGCGTGATCGGGTCACCGATCTGCACCGCGGTCACCGGCGAACCTTCATGGAGCTCCTCCGACGAGAAGGTCGCGCCGTGGATACCATCTTTGCCAACCCGACCACCAGCCATTACAATGCGATCGCCGACTTTGACCTCTTTCTCATGGCCTGGCTGACCGTTAAGAACCCGTGGCATGATCGCGCCGGTACCGCAGTAGACCAACGGCTTACCAGCAAAGCGCTCATCAAAAACGAGGGAACCATTAACAGTAGGGATACCGCTCTTATTACCACCATGTTCAACACCTTCAACGACACCTTCAAAGATCCGCCGAGGATGCAGCAGACGCGGTGGCAAAGGCTTATCATAAAAAGGCGAAGCAAAGCAGAAGACATCGGTATTGAACATCAGGCGAGCCCCCATACCGGTTCCAAATGGATCACGATTGCAGCCAACGATGCCGGTCAGAGCACCGCCGTACGGGTCAAGAGCGCTCGGTGAGTTATGGGTTTCAACCTTGTAGACCAGGCTCCAATCGTCATTGAACTTGATAACACCAGCGTTGTCTTTAAAAACCGACAGGCAGATATCATCCTTACCCTTGGCTTTGCGAACATCAGCGGTAACCTGCATAATACAGCTTTTAAAGAGCGAGTTAATGACTTCCTGTTGCCCCTGATCATCCTCATATTCGATACGTGCAGAAAAAATTTTGTGCTTGCAGTGCTCACTCCAGGTTTGAGCCAGAGCTTCAAGTTCGACATCGGTCGGCATGGCACCGAGACCGACCTCTTTGCGTGACGCGATCACTTCCTCTTCGCGGAAGTAAGACTGAATCGCCTGCATCTCTTCGAGATTCAAAGCCAGCATGCCCTGGCGACTGATCTCCATCAGAGCATCATCGGAGATTTCCAGATCAACGGGACGAATTGCTGGCTTAACAGTACTGGTGACTTTGGGAACAGTCACTGAGACACCTTTACTGCTGTCAAAATCAGCCCGGGCAACGATGTCCCAACGCTGGATCAGACCATTGCCGAGGAAATCACGGGCAATGCGTTCTGCATCCTCGACCGAGATCTTGCCGGAGAGCAGATATTGCACCGAGGTATAGACACCCTCTTCATCGGCAAAATCACGACCCGTCTGATATTGAATCGCCTCGCAGGCGGTTCGCCCGACATTATCGGTAACACCGGGCCGGTAACCGACCTCAACCAGCACATCAAAATCATGAGCAAGCGGTTGATTGATGGCATAGTCCTGAATAATCGGATCACTGAATGGTCCGGCAGCAGCCGCAGCAACTTCCTCATCGGCAAGCTGCGCATCAACAGTATAGACATCGATAGTACGAACCGACTGCAGCTCAATACCGAGATGCTCACGAATCTCACGACGCACGCGTTCACCGCGAGCATCACGAACATTATCTTTGAGACCGACCACTATTCGCCAGGCCATGGGAACTCCTTAAAAAAATCGTTTTTAAAGCTCTACAACAGGGACAGTCCCTAGCAGCCTGTCGGACAATCAGGGCTGAAGCGAAAATTTGGGTGTTTGAGACCAGATTTTAGCTCATTTGAGAGTAATAGCCGTAGCTATTGGTCGAAAAGGAGCTGAGATATGGGCCAAATAAACGAATTTGCAGCCAGTCTTTGATAGCCCGACAGGCTGCTAGGCCGCCCACATCATCGGCATATGTTGTCGTCCGACAAGGATCTGCGGCGCGCAAACATTCTGTTTACCCAAGACCTCGTTAACTGCAGCCAAAGCCAGTTCAGGACGATTATTGGTATCACTCAAATGGCCCAGGAAAACCGATTCCAACCCATCCCAGAGCAGTTCTTGCAATAAAGAGCTACCTGCACCGTTTGAGAGATGACCATGATTGCTGCGTACGCGCTGCTTCAATTTCCAGGGATATGGACCATCACGCAACAGTTCTTCATCGTGGTTGGTTTCAATCACCAGGGCACGACAATCTTTAAGACAATCAGCCACCAGGCGAGTAGCAACACCGAGGTCAGTAGCAATACCGACCTTGCCCTGCTCGCCGGAAAGGTTGAAACCAACCGGAGCCAGAGAGTCGTGGGTGATGGCAAAAGGTCTGATAGTCAGATCATTCACCGTAAAGATTTCACCATCGGCAAATTCATGCACACATTCCGGCTTGCCGACATCAGGCAATTTTCTGGCCAGGTCAGTTTGCAGATAAACTGGAAGACCAAGCTGTCGAACCAGCGGGCCAAGCCCACGCACGTGATCTGTATGCTCATGGGTAATCAGTAAGGCGTTTAGACTTTCAGCATCAACCCCGACCAGAGCGAGACGTTTGCGCAATTCTCGAGCAGACAGGCCTGCATCAATCAGAATTCGAGTTTGACCCGATTCGACCAGCAGGGAGTTCCCTTTGCTGCCACTTGCAAGCAGGCAGATCCTCATATTTTACCTTTGTAATGCATGCTAAGAATCATGAGATGGTTTCAACCATTTATTGGTGGCCGGATACATAACGTAAGAGAGCAAAGGATGCAAGCGAGAAGCGTAATAAAAAAAGGACTAAGTATTGAGAGTGACGGTAGGGAGCAAAAGATAGAATGTACTCCCGGGCATTGTCTCCGGATTATGACCAGGGCTCTCAACCCAGACTGCGCCACCGTGCAAGTCGACGATCCCCTTTACGATACTCAAGCCAAGCCCGGCGCCACGGCTCTTAAATGCCACCTTGCCGGTGGAATGCTCTTCGACATCGCCAACCTCGTGGAACTTATCGAAGATAGCTTCCTGCTCCGATTCGGCAATGCCGATGCCTTTGTCACAGACAGCAATTTCAACATAGGGAACCTGATCCTTACTAATCAAACAGGCTCCTTGTTCACGACTGGTCGCAAATCTCTCCGACTGTCGCGGACGGTTGACCAGTTTAGTCTGTACAATAATAAGTCCTTTGTCCGGTGTAAACTTGATGGCGTTGCCAAGGACGTTTCCAATCACCTGGATCATGCGTTCGACATCACACTTCACCAGCGGCAGATCACGTGTCAGATCCAGCTTCAAAACCTGTTCTCGCTGACGAACAGAAGACTCCACTTTGTCAACCGCGCGTTGAACAAGGACGTTGATGTCAACATCCTGGCTGACAAGATCAATGGTTCGGCCGTCAATCAGTGAGACATCAACCATGTCATGCACAATCTCGGAGAGACGTTCGCTGGCCGTGGAGATATGCCTGATCAGGCTAAGAGTGTCATCATCAAACGGCTCATCTCGATCAACCAGAAGAAGTTCCACGTAGCCCATAATAATCGTCAAAGGCGTTTTCAACTCATGCGAAGCCAGGCCGAGGAAAGAATTCTTCATCAGGTTAAGCCGTTCCATCTCGGTAGCGGCACGCTCCAGATTGAGTCGAATTTCCTCTTCTTTGGTGGCATCACGAACAATGATCTGCACCAACCGCCTGCCATCCTTACCAACAATAACAGACGTTGAAGCCCGCCCGAGCAGACTATGCTGGTCCATCTCACGCCAGAAGCGGATTTCAGAACCACCTGACTCTCCCGGCTGAACAGTCTGATGCCTTTCAAACTGGCCTTCCAGGTCACGGCATTGAATCATCTCCAAGAAGGAGAAATAATTCTTTGCTTCTATCTTCGCCTTCGGCAGACCGAAGAAACGTTCTGCGGCCTTGTTGGCAATAACAAGGGTGTCTTCATCGTCACAAACCAGGATCGCATCACTCGCTTCATCCAGCAGAGAACGATAGATTTCCCGACTGCGTCCAAGTTCTGAACTGATGCTTTCCAGATTTTCGTAAGACCTCTGCAGCTCGAGGTTGGTATGTTCCACTTCCTCGTAGTTGCGGCTCAATTCTTCGTCACGTTCACGCAGGGAGTTTGCCATACCGGCCAGGGTGTCACCCAGCATAGCCAGTTCCCGGGTTCTTAAGGACGGTGTCTTGACATTAAAATTACCGGCCGCAAGTTCCTCCGCCATACCACAGAGCCGTCGAATCGGCAGAACCAGGTCATAACGGGAGAAGAGCACAATCAGGGTAAAAACGACAATAAAAGCAGCGACAAGAACCTGGGCTGTTGAACCGAGATGATCCATGACTAATGCATCGAGAACTGCATCCTGGAAACCGATGCGAACCCGCCCCGCCACCTTGTCGTCATAATCGTAGACCGGAGCGGCATAGTCATAAACTTTGCCCATAAGCTGTGAATCAAGGATGGAGACATCAGGTGAAAGGTTGCCGACATAATCAGAATTGGCAATAACAGGATATTGGGTATCGCTATAATAGAGGACAGTCCCGGAGGAATCTTCAATCAGGCAGTAAGAGATTTCCGGATCGTTGGCAACGATTTCCTGGCAGCGTTCGGAAATACCGTCAATTTCATCCAAAGGCAAGCCCAGATTGACAACCGCTTCAACTTGGGTTTTCAACGCATTTGTGAAGGTCTGGGTTCGTTGCAGGATACCGTCCCGGTAGCTACGTCGGAAGCTGTCAACATTAAACCAGGTATTAACTGCGATGGTAAGAGTCAGCGCCAGTAAGCTGAAGATCAGGATGCGTCTTTCCAGAGAATTTTTCATAATCTTATGGGAAAGCCTCAGAACATCCTTTAATGGTGGGATGAAGCGACATGCTCAAGAAATAGCTAAACACAACAAAAAAGAGCGTCAATTACATATCACAAACAACAGCTGCAGGGCAACCAGCATTGCTTGATATTGCTTGATATTGCTTGATATTGCTTGAAAGTGATTAAAAATGGAGATTAAAAACGGTTGACCAACTTTAGGTGATTCGTTATCATTCATGCGTCGATAAATTTTCTGCCTGAGCGGTTTTCCGTCAGGCATCTTTCTTTTTTTAAAACCACACTGGGAGGACGAGTAATATGTCGGTAAAAGTTGCCATTAACGGCTTTGGACGCATCGGCAGGAACGTGTTGCGCGCAGCACAGAACAATGCAGAATTTGAAATCGTAGCCATCAATGACCTCACCAGCCCAGAGACGCTCGCTCACCTGCTCAAGTATGACTCGATCCATGGCATATTTGCAGAGGATGTTTCTGCCGCAGACGACACTATTCAGATCGGCGGCAAATCGATCAAAATCTTCAGTGAGCGTGATCCTGCCGCTCTGCCCTGGAAAGAGCTCGGTATAGATATTGTTATCGAATCGACCGGATTTTTTACTAACGGCAAAGACGCTGGCAAGCATATCCAGGCAGGCGCCCACAAAGTCATCATCAGTGCCCCCGGCAAAGAAGTTGACTTAACAGTCTGCATGGGCGTCAACGACGAACTTTACGACGCAGCCAAACACAACATCGTATCGAATGCCTCCTGTACCACCAACTGCCTGGCCCCGGTCGCCAAGGTCCTGCTGGACAACTTTGGTATCGTCAAGGGCCTGATGACCACAGTTCACGCCTACACCAACGATCAGAGCATTCTCGATCTGCCGCATAGCGATATGCGCCGCGCTCGTGCAGCGGCTCTGTCGATGATCCCAACCACCACGGGAGCTGCCAAGGCTGTTGCCCTGGTTCTTCCAGAGCTGAAAGGCAAGCTCGACGGCCTGGCCGTTCGCGTACCGACGCCGAACGTCTCTTTGGTCGACCTGGTTGTCGAAACAGAAAAATCAACTTCTATTGAAGAAGTCAACGCAGCGTTAAAAGCAGCCGCGGACGGTCCTCTAAAAGGAATTCTCGCTTACTGCGAAGAGCCATTGGTCTCCTGCGACTTCAACGGCGACCCGTCATCTTCCACGGTTGATGCTGCAATCACTACGGTGATCGGCGGTACCATGGTCAAGGTCATGAGCTGGTACGACAATGAATGGGGTTATTCAAACCGCATAGTCGACCTGGTTAAACTGATGGCCAAAGCTTAACAATCCACATCAAGGGCAGGTTATCAACCTGCCCTTTTTTTATTGATTAATTCGAAGCTCTTGCAAAAGTCGTCATCCTCGTGAATACGGGGATCCAGGTTTTTGACAAATCCTGTGAACCTCTGGATTCCCGCCTTCGCGGGAATGACGGCTACTGGGCTTTTAAAGACTTTTGCAAGAGGCTCATTCGGCACAGCTTAACAAGGGCAATCAGATGTTTAAAAAACTCTCCGTCAGAGATATCGACTTTCAGGGTAAGCGGGTTTTCTGCCGAGTCGACTTCAACGTCCCCCTCGATAAGAACAACCAGATTACCGACGATACGCGCGTCAAGGCATCGATGCCGACCATCCGCCACATTATCAACAATGGCGGACGCCTGATTCTGGCCTCCCACCTTGGGCGGCCCAAGAACGGTCCAGAAGCCAAATTCAGCCTCGCCTCGGTGGCGCCCTGCCTGTCGCAGTATCTTGGCAAGTCGGTTAAAATGGCACCGGATTGCGTCGGCCCGGATGTCACAAGAATGGTCAACCAGATGGTGGATGGCGACGTTCTCTTGCTGGAGAATGTACGCTTCCATGCCGGTGAGACTAAGAATGACCCTGCCTTTGCCAAAGCTTTGGCCGAGAATGCCGACATCTACATTAATAACGCCTTCGGCACAGCGCATCGTGCCCACGCTTCGACAGAGGGCGTGACTCACTTCCTGCAACCGGCTGCTGCGGGTTTCCTGCTAGAAAAAGAAATCAAGTATCTCGGCCAGGCTCTTGCCTACCCGGACCATCCCTTCGTCGCTGTCATCGGTGGTGCCAAGGTCAGTGACAAGATCGCGGTCATCGAAAATCTGCTGGACAAGGTCGACACCTTGATCATCGGCGGCGGCATGGCTTACACTTTCCTGCGCGCCAAGGATCGTCCAACAGGCAAATCACTGGTCGAGGAAGATCGGATCGAGCTGGCAAAAAGACTTGTGCAGAAAGCTGCAGACAAAGGCGTAAACCTGCTGTTGCCGCTAGATCATGTGGTCGCCTCTGAATTCAGTCCAGATGCCGAGCACAAGATCTGTAGCGATGCCAACTTTCCGCCCGACTGGATGGCTCTGGATATCGGACCAGCCACGATTGCTACCTACACCGGTGCGCTGCGAAATGCCCGCATGGTGGTTTGGAATGGCCCCATGGGAGTTTTCGAGTTTGATGCCTTTGCCAGTGGCACCATGTCCCTTGCCGCGACTCTGGCAGATTCAAAAGCTCGTTCGATTGTCGGCGGCGGTGATTCTGTGGCAGCCGTCAAAAAAGCCGGGGTCGAATCAAAGATGACCCATATTTCGACTGGCGGTGGTGCGTCTCTTGAGTTCCTGGAAGGTAAAATTCTTCCTGGCCTTGCCGCCCTGACGGACGCTGAATAAGAAAGCTATAAAGCTGTAAACTGTAGGGCTAACAGGTGGTAAACCTTACAGCCTTACAATTTATACTGCTTAAAGGAGTTTACTAATGCGTAAACCTATGATTGCTGGTAACTGGAAATTGCATAAGACTCTCGAAGAATCATCCAGTCTGGTCGCTGAGTTGATTCCAGCCGTGGCCGACAACCAGAATGTGGACATCGTCGTCGCTCCGGTCTATACCGCCCTGGGAAAAGTTGCCGAAACGATTAATGGCAGCAATATCAAGTTGGCGGCTCAAAATTGTTATCCAGAGCCCCAGGGCGCTTTCACCGGTGAAGTCTCTCCGCCTTTGTTGAAGGATGTCGGGTGTCAATATGTCATTATCGGCCATTCGGAACGTCGTCAACTGTTTGGTGAATCCGATGAGCAGGTCAATAGCAAAGCTCACGCCCTGGCCGAAGCAAACCTGGGCATCATTCTCTGTATCGGCGAGACCCTGGAAGAGCGAGAAACGGACCAGATGTTCGACGTGCTGCGCCGTCAGATTCGTTTAGGGCTGAAAAAACTCAGTGCTGAACAGATGGCAGGTGTCGTGATTGCTTACGAACCAGTCTGGGCGATCGGTACCGGCAAAACCGCCAGTGACGAACAAGCCCAGGAAGCACACGCTTTTATCCGCGCGCTAGTGACCGAGTTGTACGACGAACAGACTGGCAACGCGACGCGCATCCTCTACGGTGGCAGCGTCAAGCCAGGTAATGTTGATAGCCTTATGAGTCAACCAGACGTTGATGGTGCGTTGGTTGGTGGTGCCAGCCTCAAATCAGAGGATTTTGCCCGGATCGTCAACTTCCAACCCATTGCGTAATTTTTGAAAAAGTGAAATTCCACCTTTTCTCACAAAAACTATTATGTTAGAGTGCTTCTCTTCAAAAACAGAGTTCGGCATTTAAGGGGACAACATGAACAGCATACTTTTAATCATACATATACTGATTTGCCTTGCTCTGATCGGTATCGTTCTGATTCAGGGCGGAAAAGGTGCCGAAGCTGGCGCTTCTTTCGGCGGTGGCGGCAGCAACACCGTTTTCGGTGCAACCGGTGGCCAGACGTTCCTGAGCAAAGTAACCACAGGTGTAGCAGTTATCTTCATGTTGACCAGCCTGTCGCTCGCTATCTTCTGGGGCCAGGCCGGGTCCTCAAGCGTTATGCCAGACCAGGTTGCACCGACCTCTGCACCGGCGTCCATGCCAGCTCAGAACACACCGCCCGCAGCACCTCCTGCGGACGCAAAGTAAAGCGTCAATTTTATTGACAGAGTCGCATCATATCAGTATAAATATATCGCTTGCCGAAGTGGTGGAATTGGTAGACACGCACGCTTGAGGGGCGTGTGTTCGAAAGGACGTGCGAGTTCGATTCTCGCCTTCGGCACCATATACATAACAAGGGCTGCAATCATTTGATTGCAGCCCTTTTGTTTTTAGTACCCTGCCAATTTCACTGCCCATATCAACAGGTTTACCTCTTATATAATCTGAACAATCTTTCGTAGGGGCGCTGCTTGCTGCGCCCGGTTTTGATTAACCGTACAAGACAAGCAGGGCGCAGCAAGCGGCGCCCCTACATAAATTGGAGCGTATATATTGAAACGTGTTCATT
>DAOWJU010000237.1 GCA_030640215.1 Desulfuromonadales bacterium | reverse complement strand
GTGTCATCGGTTATGGGGATATCGGTAAAACGACGGCACAGATCGCTACGGCCTTTGGTATGCGTGTCCTGGTGCACACACGTACTCCAGATCCTGACGCTTTCCCTGAAGTGAGCTTTGTCGGACTTAATCAGCTTTTAGCCGAAGCCGATGTCGTCAGCCTGAGTTGTCCTCTTTCGCCAGCAACCGAGTTACTCATCAATGCTGAGCGATTGTCCTTGATGAAAAAAACAGCTTATCTGATCAATACCGGTCGTGGCTTGCTTATTGACGAAGAGGCACTGGCTACAGCGTTATGTGAAGGTGAAATCGCCGGAGCAGGTCTTGATGTGCTGTCACAGGAACCTCCGCCAGCAGACAATCCGCTGTTGCATGCACCGAACTGCTTTATCACACCACATCTGGCGTGGGCAACCCGGGCTGCCAGGCAGCGACTGATCAATGAGATTGTTGAGAATCTGCGGGCTTTTTTAACGGGGAGGTCACGGAATCGAGTTTGAAAGCTGTTTTGCGTGACGTGAAAAGATCTGTTACACGACTGATACCTGTAAGGTGCCAACCTGTTCAATACTTGCTTCAAGCTTGTCTCCACTGCAAATCCTGCCAACCCCTGCTGGCGTTCCGGTCAGCAGGATATCACCCTCCTCCAAAGTGAAATAACTCGAAACCTTAGAAATTAATTCAGCTATTGTGCGCATCATGTCACTGGTATTGCCGTCCTGGCGGGTCTGTCCATTCACGGTCAATTTTAGCTGCAGCTTTTGCGGGTCTGCTATCTGCTTTGCTGGAACAAAGGCCGAAAGCGGACAGGAGGTGTCAAAAGCCTTGGCAATCTCCCAGGGCAGTCCCTTCTTCTTTTGAGTGTTTTGCACATCCCTGAGGGTCAAATCCAGGGCAACGGCATAACCGATGACGTGATCAAGAGCCTCTTCCGCACTAACTCCTTTGGCATCTTTGCCGATTAAGACCGCAAGTTCGATCTCGTGGTGGCAGTCGTTGGAATAGGGCGGAATGACAATTTTCTCTCCCGATGCAATGATGGTGTTAGCCGGTTTCATAAAGATCACGGGTTTGTCCGGTACCTGGTTGCCAAGTTCTTTAATATGTTCGGCGTAGTTACGGCCGATGCCGACGATTTTGCCGACCGGGATGTTGGTGCCGTCAAGATTCACAGTGTGCATGTTTGTCTCCATGAGGATGATGAGCTTTGCGGGGTACAGGGTAAAGATACATTAGGTGAATAATCTGATCTGGCATTATGTTACACTAGATTGATTTTGTTAAATAAATTAATCTTTGTCTGAGAAGATTCATGCTCCTGCCGATTGGTGATGTACCCAACCCCAAAACAACTCCCTACGTCAACTGGTTGTTGATCGGGATCAATATTGCCGTGTTTATGGCGGTGACACTGCCCTTGAGTGCGGCGCGTCCCGATCTCAACGATCCCGCTTTGCTGGAATATCTAAATCTCCTCGGTGCCCGTGGTGATTGGCCCGCTCAGCTGGTTTACGATCATATCTCGGCATATGATCTGGTGGTCTATAAGTACGGATTCAGACCTGCCGAGTTCTCTCTGCTGAGCATGTTTACAGCGATGTTCCTGCATGCTGGCTGGATGCATCTGGCTGGGAATATGTTATTTCTCTGGATTTACGGCGACAACGTTGAGCATCGTCTCGGCCATGTTGGCTATCTCACGGCCTATATCGGGGCCGGTCTGGTGGCCACCCTCTTTTTCGGTATGTTCGTACCGAATTCAAACATTCCGATGCTTGGGGCCTCGGGGGCGATCTCCGGGGTGCTTGGCTTTTACTTTTTGTGGTTTCCCCGCAATCGTATCAAAGTTTTTGTCTTTCTCTTTCCCTTGATCATGACCACTTTTCTGATTCCCGCGCGCATCGTGCTGGGGGTTTATCTGATCATCGATAATGTCCTGCCATTTATGACCAGCTCTGCGGAAGGGAGCGGTGTTGCCCATGGCGCACATATCGGCGGTTTCCTTGCTGGACTGGGTATGGCGCTGGCCATTGACCGTCTGCCGGGGTTATTGCGGATGAAAGGGACCGTTCCCAAGGCCAGCCGTAAACGGGCCAATCTTGTAGATGCAGTGACTGATATTGTTCGTTCCATAGATCACGATGATCTGGCGCATGCGACCAGCCGTTTTACTCAACTGGAGAGCCGTAGTCAGAGGGGCCAATTGTCGACCCCAAATATTCTCATTGTTGGTGAGTATCTGCTGGATAGCGGTCGTCCTGATGAAGCCTTGACAGTCTTCCGGCGGTTGATCGCCGAGCGACCAGGTGATAAAGGTATGGATCGTGCCTATCTTGGGGCAGGGCGGTCACTGTTACATAAGCCTCGCTGCGAGACTTCTGCCTGGCACTATTTTTTAGCCGCTATTGATTTGGCACAAACTCCTGAAGTCGCTGAGGATGCACGGCGTTATATGCGGATGATAGAAGAAGCGAAGCTGTAAGCTTACAGCCAGGAGTTCTATGTACGATTACTTCAATTACGATTACCCTCTATACCGCCCACCGAGCGAAGGTCGCAGTCAGATCTTCCAGATTACTTTGGGGTGTTCGCAGAATAACTGCTCTTTCTGCGGAATGTACAAAACCAAGCAATTCAAGCTGCGGTCTGTCGCTGAGATAAAAGCCGAAATTGAGGCTATCCCTGAGGCATATAGAGGTTCTGTGCAACGGGTCTTCCTGGCCGACGGCGACGCCCTGATCTACCCTCAGGCCGGTTTGGTTGAGATCCTGGAGCTATTGTCAGAGAAATTTCCCGGGCTGACTCGCGTTGGCATCTATGCGTCTCCCAACAGCCTGAAAAGTAAAAGTGTTGCAGAGTTGACACTGTTACGTGAGAAGAAGTTGCGGATTCTTTACTTCGGGCTGGAAAGTGGTGATGAACAGACCTTGTCAGCTGTCAACAAAGGCTTCTCTCCTGCCGAAATGCTCGACTTGTGCTGCAAAGCTCAGCAGGCGGGAATGAAGCTGTCGGTGACGGCGATTCTTGGACTGGCCGGACAGGAGCGCAGTCGGGAGCATGCCCGAGCGACAGCGCAATGGATCACGGAGCTTTCTCCAGCATTCTTTTCTCTGCTCACCATGTTTCAACGCCACAACGATGATTTCCTGCGCTCGATTACCATGCAGACCAACGGTGGCATTCTCACCGAGACTCTTGAAATCGTTCGTAACCTTGCCCCGCAAAAAACCATCCTGCGTTCCAATCATGTCTCCAATATTCTCAACCTGGCCGGCTCCTATCCCAAGGACCGAGAAAAGCTGATCGCCCACGCAGAACGTGTCTTGTTGCAGGCCAAGGAGCATCCGGGATGGTTTAATGAGGTGCCCGATTACGCAGAAAGTCAGTTTTAAAATAGCTATTCCTAAAGTAGCTTATCTGTTAATAATGTACGCCGCCTCGTCAAAAATAAATCCGTATAGTCCGACAAAAAGAGAGAACATGAGTAATCGAATCTGGACAGAATTAGAAAAAGGCACCGCACCCAAGGGACTCCTCTGGTTCAATACCCATCGTGTTGTGATCAAGCCCGACTACCGGGAACTGCTAAAGAGTGTGGATCTTGACACGATTCAGGGGGTGCTACGCAGCAAGTTAGGTGAGGTGATCAGCACAGATATAAAACAAGAGAAAAACAGTGTCAAACGTGTTGAGATCACTTATGAAGGCAAGCCGCGGGTCTTTTATCTCAAATTGTACTGGAACTATCTCTTTGAAAAAATCTGGGCCCGTGCTTTCCGGGGTTCTCTGGTGGGTCGATCCATGGTTCGTGCCGAATATGAGAACCTGGAAAAGCTTGCCGAGTGTGGCTTGCGGGTCCCTCAGCTGGTTGCTTATGGAGACCACCGTTTCGCCGGAGGTGTCATCCACGCCTTCATTATCACGGAAGAAATTCCCCAGGCAATGGGCGTGGATTACCTCGCTCATGAATGGTTCAGTCAGCAGACGAAAGAGGTTCGCAGGCAGAAGCAGGCCGAGTTAATTGATGAAGTCGCCAGAGCAGTCAGGCAGATGCACGAGCATGGTTTCGAACACCACGATCTGTTCCTGCGTAACATGATGGTCTCGGCGCAGGATATGTCACTACTCTACATGATGGATGCGCCTCGCGGCTATTTCTGGCCGCAGTTCATTATGCGCAAACGCCGAACATTTGATCTTGCTACATTGGATGCCGCCGCAACTCAGGGCTTTACTCGCAGTCAGCGCATGCGCTTTATGCACATCTACCTGGGCTGTGATCGGTTAACAGGAGAAGGTAAGCAACTTGTCCGGCAGGTTCTGGAACGCACGCAACCGATGCGAGAGCGTCAAATCAAACGCCTGGAACGCAGCATCGCTGTCGATGAGAACGGCAAACCGCAGATCCCTCAGGATTGAAGCTTTACAGATTCAACAGGCGACAATCTCGACAATTGTAGCTACCCCATTTTTTACCGTAAAACGCACGTCAAGATCGTATAGTCTGACTCCATAAATCCGTACATTATCTTTTTTCTTGAAAGCCGGGCGAGGGTCCAGGCCGATGACCTGCTCGATCAAGGAGATCAGTCCCGGTCGGGTTTTCTCTAGCTCCACGCACTTCTCATGCTGCTCCTCACTCATTTCCACCTGCAACTCTATCTGGGGTGGTGAATGGGCAAATCCACTCTTCGCTTCATGCACTGCATCTGCGTAATGCAGGTACGGTTTAATATCGTATACCGGTGTGCCGTCGAGCAGGTCGCCTCCCTTGATATGCAGGGTGATGCCTTCCTCGTAATCAATCCGTTCGAGGGTGACGACTGACATGCCGATCGGGTTCGGTCGGTGAGTTCCCCTGGTTGCAAAGACCCCCATTCTCTTGTTGCCGCCGAGTCGCGGCGGTCGCACTGTCATGCTGCCATCGAAGGGGGGACAGGCATGGAACTGGAAAATCAGCCAGATGTGTGTGAAATCTGCCAGCCCCCGCACGGCTTCTTCGCGATTGAAGGGCGGGAGCAGAATAACTTGTGCCGGGACATCTTTGATCAATCCTGGTTGTCTCGGAATGCCGAACTTTTCGCGGAAGGGCGAGCGGATAACTGCTACGGGAGAGAATGTTGTGCCGGTTGCGTCAGCCTCGGTGGTGTGAAGTGGTTGTTGCATGCTTGCAGGTTCCTTTGACGTCATTCCCGTGCAGGCGGGAATCCAGTGGTTGTAATGGCACATGGATCCCCGCATACGCGAGGATGACGAATATAATAGCTTTTTTAAAAAGGAAACAATAACGGGATCATCAGGGTTGCAATAATCCAGACCATGATGTTCAGAGGAGTGCCAACTTTGGTGTAGTCTAAAAATTTATAGCCACCTGGTCCCATAACCAGAGCGTTTGATTGATGACTGATCGGAGTCATGAAGCACATTGAGGCGGCAACGGCGACCGCCATGAAAAAGGGTCGTGGTGAAACGGCCATGGCGATGGCTGCGTTATAAGCGATCGGCGCGACCAGCACGGCAGCGGCAGCGTGGCTCATCACTTCGGTCAGGCAGAAGGTAATCAGAAATACTGCACCGAGTACCGCCCATGGACCGAATGAACCGACCCCACCGATGATCATGTTCGACAGCAATTCCGCAGTGCCACTGTTTTGCATGGCATGACCAAGCGGCAGAGTTCCGGCAATCATCATGATGATTGGCCAGTCAATGCTGTCGTAGGCTTCTTTGATGGTCAGGCATCGGGAGAGAACCATGATCAGGGCGCCGAGGGTGGCTGCGATCACAATTGGCGTCGCTCCGGAAACACTCAGCAGGATGACACTAATAATTGTTACCACGGCAATCGGCGCTCTACGTGGTCGGTATGAGACGGGATCAACCCCGCCCAGAACCAAAAAACCATGTCCCTGGCCGAGGTGTCGCACTTTTTCTTCCGTGCCCTGCAGCAACAGTACATCGCCAAAACGTAGAATAACGTGATCAACTTTGCGAACCACTGAGGCACCACTACGCCAGATCGCCAGAACTCTCAGGCCGTGGGTGTCGGCAAAGCGCTCCTGTCGCAAGGTCTTGCCGACCATGTCGCTGGTCGTGGTCAGGGAGGCTTCGACGACAACGAGCTTTTCTTTAGGCGTGTCGGGAAGGGGGTTGTCCCGTTCCTGGACGACTGCTATGCCCTTTTCTTTTCTGACCTTGAGAATCCCTTCCGGATCCCCTTCCAGAAAGAGGATGTCGCCAACGTACAATTTGCGGTTACGTTTCGGTTGAGGGAATTTCTGCCGATCACGCAACAAAGCGCGGACCTTCATGTTGAGCTCGCGTTCCAACATACTCTGACTGATAGTCTTGCCATGGAGTGGCGAACCTTCGAGGATCTCGATCTCGGTGATGTACTCCTTGACCTGGTAGGCTTCTGTCAAAGTTCCAGATTTGCGGTTTGGTAGTAGTTTGTGCCCGAAAAAAGCCATGTAGCAGATACCGCAAGCGAGCAGAACAATGCCGAGTGGCGTGAAGTCGAACATCCTGAAACCTGTTCCAGTATATTGCTGGAGCAGGGAGTTAATCAAAATATTCGGAGGGGTGCCGATCAAGGTGCAGACTCCGCCAAGGAGTGAGCCGAAAGCGAGGGGAATGAGGAGTTTACTTGCCGGGAGATTGGTTTTACGGGCCATAGTGATGACAACTGGCATCAAAACGGCGGTGGCACCGATGTTGTTAATGAAGGCCGAAAAGAAAGCCACGAGCCCCATGATTGAGGCGATCATCAATGTCTGGTTGTGACCGGTCATGCGGATCAGATGCTCACCCAGAGTGGAGATTGATCCGGTGTAGGAGATCCCTGCACCTAAGACGAACATGGCGGCAACAGTGATGACGGCGGGATTACTGAATCCTGCAAATGCTTCTTCAGGGGTGACCAGGCCGGTCAGGGCCACGGCCAGTAGGACCATGAGGCTGACCAGATCCATACGAATCCACTCTGTGGCGAAGAGGATGATGGCGATCAGCAGAATCAGGAGCGTGAGGGTGATTTCCATGGAAAGCCCTGCGAGGTTCGAGTGGTTGATTGTCTCTTGTTTTTATTCTACTGCCTGATCGTAATAACCACAAGCAACGAAAGTTTCTGCTGCTGCCCGAGGATCGGAACTGGAGATGATTGCCGAAATCAGGGCTACGCCGCTGGCTCCAGCCTGACAGACTGCGGAGACTCTTGACGGAGTAATACCACCAAGAGCGAAGACTGGTATCGAGCTGTCTCGGCAGGCGTCGGTCAATTTATCCAAACCTTGAGGTGCGCCATATTCTGCTTTCGATGGTGTTGCGTAAACCGGGCCGAAAGTGACGAAGTCTGCACCCTGTTCGGCGGCTAGTTTGATTTCAGCTTTGCTATGGGTGGAGACGCCAATCAGCAGCTTTTGGCCAATTTTTTTACGAATAACGTCGGTCGGCTTGGAGTGTCCACCGAGATGCACACCATCGGCCTGCACTGCGAGGGCAATGTCAATGTTGTCGTTAATGAAGAGGCGTGCGTCATAGCGTCGGGTCAGCTCTCTCAACTCTTGAGCCAGTGGCAGAAGCTCTGTTGTAGAGAGGTCTTTTTCGCGCAATTGAACGGCTTTGACGCCGCCCTGTAGGGCTGCTTCAACTGTGGAAAGAAGAGTGTGACCAGAGGCAACCTGGTTGCGGTCGGTGATCAGGTAGAGATTAAAGTCGATTGGGTTGGACATAGGAACCTGGCTGTAAGCTGAGAAATCTTAACCTGTTTCTTTTTGTAAAAATGCGCCATCCCAGTCCTTCCAGACTGGATCATAACCACGTGCCTGTAAAATCTCTGCAATCTCGGCAGGTGTGCGGTCATCGTCGATGGCGAACTGTTCAGTGGCTGAGTTTTCTTCCGCATAGCCGCCAGGGGCTGTACACGATCCGGCACTCATTTGCGTGATACCGAGAGGGAGAAGGTTGTCGCGCAGTTCGGCACTTTCCCGGGTGGAAAGGACCAGGCCAGCGTCGTGCAACAACAGACGCATGGCACACATAAGCTGTACAAACTGTCGATCAGAAACCGGGTTGGGCGGTTGGAAGCCGCCTTCCGCCGGGCGCAGGCGAGGGAAAGAGACGGACAACAAAGTGCGCCAGTAGTGATGCATCAGATAACGACCGTGCAACCCGGCAAAGAATGCCTCGCTACGGAAATCACCGAGGCCGAGTAGGAAACCTATGCCGATCCGGCGCAAACCGGCTTTGCCAGCGCGCTCTGGTGTCTCCAATCGGAAGTTGTAGTTACGTTTACGACCGCTGGGGTGGAGCTGTTTGTAGAGCTCCGGGTCGTAAGTTTCCTGGTAGATAGTCAGACCGTCAACTCCGGCATCGACCATCTCTTGGTAACCAGCTGTTTCCATCGGATAGACTTCAATGCTTATCGAGGAAAAGAGTGGCCTGATGCGTTTGGCCGCTGCGGCAATGAAATCATTGCCGACCTTGCCCGGAGCTTCGCCAGTCAAGAGGAGAATATGTCGGAATCCCTGATCGTGCAGGATGCGGGCATCTCGTTCAATTTCATCGAGAGTCAAGGTGCGGCGAGGGATCGGGTTGTTAACCGAAAAACCGCAATAGAGGCAACTGTTGTGACATTCGTTTGAGAGGTAGAGAGGGGCATAGAGCAGAATGGTTCGTCCGAACCGTCGTAAGGTGATGGCGTGAGCCTTCTGGGCCATCTCCTCAAGAAAATCTTCAGCAGCAGGTGAGAGCAGGGCCATAAAGTCACAGTTGTCCAGCTGTTCCGCAGCCAATGCGCGTTGCACATCCGTAGCAGTCATGGCTTCTATGGTGTCAATCACCTGCTGTGGGTCGTATTTTTGAATAGTATTGAAAAAACTCATAAAATTACTTGCCCAAAAAACCAGTCAAGGGACTGCTTGCTTCGGCTTTGTCCTGCTGTTTGCCGAGCCCGGCGAGGTAGGCTTCGCGGCCAGCTTCGACACCTTTTTTGAAGGCGACGCCCATGGCACCTGGATTGCGGGCCACAGCCAGGGCTGTGTTGACCAGAACCGCGTCGGCACCCATTTCCATCGCTTCTGCTGCGTGGGAAGGAGCGCCCAGGCCAGCATCAACAACGACAGGAACAATGGCCTGCTCAATGATGATGGCGATATTGTCGCGGTTACGCACACCTTTATTGGTGCCGATCGGGGACCCCAACGGCATGACCGTCGCGGTGCCGACTTCCTGCAGGTGCTTGGCCAGCACCGGGTCGGCGTTGATGTATGGCAAAACAATAAAGCCTTCTTTAACCAGAACCTCTGCTGCTTTCAAAGTTTCAATCGGATCTGGCAACAGGTAGTAAGGATCGGGTGTCACCTCAAGCTTGATCCATGGCTCGCAACCTGCCGCACGGGCAATGCGGGCGAGACGAATCGCTTCCTCGGCATCACGGGCGCCGCTGGTGTTGGGCAGCAGTAGATAGCGTTTCGGGTCAATGTGAGTGAGCAGGCTGTCATCTGGGTTATCGACATCCACCCGGCGCAGGGCAACGGTGACAATCTCGCTAGCGGAGCCTTCCATGGCAGCGACCATCGTCTCATTTGAGGAAAACTTTCCGGTTCCAACCATCAGTCGTGATGAAAAAGAACGTCCGGCAATAATCAATTTGTCCATTGAATTTTCTTTCCGTAAAAACTTTGTTGTTTAAAGATTGATTTAATACATCGTAACAATTCAGCACACATCTGAATTGTTTACAAAAACGTTTGTCATCCTCGAATGATTCTATCGGGGATCCATGATTTTAAGGTCTGGATTCCCGATTACACTCTCGGGAATGACAATCTTTATTGTTGTGCTGAATAGCTACAATCCATCTTGATTCCTAGCCACCAGCCCCGGTTCTAACCGCCCCCGACGAAGTGAATCACTTCCAGAGAGTCGCCATCATTCATGACTGTCTCAGCCAGTCGTTGGCGCGGGATGATGTTTTTATTATGTTCGACAACCACCTGCATACAATCAAGCTGCATCTGATCAAGTAATTCCTGAATCGTGATGCTTGCCTGGGTTTCGCGTGGTTTGCCGTTGAAGATGATGTCCATCTATAATTTTCCTTCTTTGGCCGGGTTGTGACCTAGTAAGAGACGCAGAACCGCGTTGGCCTGATGATGCGCAGCGACGCCGACGCGGGGCGCCATCAGGCCAGTGCCTGGGGCCGCGGCCGTACTGCCGTCGCCACAGAGGTAAAGGTTGTTGGCCACCTGTTGCGTTTGCACCGTGTTGGCCGGGCCGTAGCCTGCCATGCCGGATCCGGTTACGATAGGTCGATCCGGGAATCTGCTGGCAAAGGTCTCAATCAGCATGACTTTTTGCTCCGCCTGGTCAAAGGCTTCCACCAGCAGTTGAGCGTGTCCGAGTACCTCGGTAATGTTGGTCGGAGTTAAACGCAGATGGCAGGCGGTCACCCGCACGTTCGGGTTGATCCGGGCCAGGGTGTCACGCAGGGCATAGACTTTCGGCAGGCCGATCTGGTCAATGAAAAATTGTTGTCGATTCAGGTTGGATGGCTCGACGATATCAAAATCGGCAATAATCAGATGACCAACACCGGTACGGGCCAGCGCGATAGCGATGGCCGAGCCGAGCCCGCCGACACCGGCAATGCCGATGGTTGATCCTTTGACGATTTCATGAACACCCGGTGTGTGACGGGCTGTGAGCAAGGCATCAAGCTCGTCAGTTCCGGGCACTTCGCCGCGTCTGATCAGGATCACCCGGTCACTGTTGTTTAGCAATGTCTCATCGGAAGCAGGAAAACCGTTAACAATCAACAGATCAGCATCAGCTTTGATGCGATCTCTGACCGCACCGACTGATGTGTTTTCCTCGAAAGCGTGATTTTGTTCGTTAACATTGATTTGCATAATATTCTTGAAAAATAGAGGCTAGGAGGTTGTCGGACTATACGGGCCGAAGCGAAAATTCGGAAGTTTGAGACCAGATTTTGGCTCGTTTGAGAGTAATAGCCATAGCTATTGGTCGAAAAGGAGCTGAAATATGGGCCAAACAGCCGGATTTGCAGCCGGGTCATGGATAGTCCGACAGCCTCCTAGAAACACCAAGAGCCGCACATGGCAGCCCTTTTCGAGGAGACTCTCGAAAATTGCGCCGCTTCCCTACGCCGGTATAATCCGGATCAGGTTCGAGGGGTCGTCTGTTAGGAGAGAGTTGGACACTCTCCTGGGCAGACTCTCAGTAGAAACTACTCCCCCAGGGCGTAAAAAGTTCTTTGAATGTTGAATCCTGAGATTATCAGGCTAGTTCGCACTCAGTCAACAGGAAACCCCGTCTTTTTACCCCGTTTTTTAGGTGTTGCCCCGCCTTTTCGATTGTCATGGGTGCATGCTTCGACTAGGATGTAGACCCCTTTAGCTTTAGGTTGTAAGGGCCTCTGGTTTGTGACAAGACTTCTTTGATTTGAAAGGATGTAGCGGAGATGAGTATTTCCAACCGCTTTCGTGATATAGCAAAAGATGTTGCCACTTTTTGGGTCAATCTGAAGGGGTGTGACACCCGTGCTGAACAAGGTTCTCGGGTTGTTAAAAAGGCCAACAAGGGTTTGCAGGAATGGGCCGAACAGGTTGGTGAAGTCCCCCGTATGCGCCTTGAATTCCAATTAACGCCGGTTCTTATGAAAGCCCACGATACCCTCGACAAGGCTCGCCTGCTTTTTGAAGAGGAGGGTTTCGACGAGTACGAAACGACAACCTGGGAGCTGCAACAGAAAATCTACCGTCTGCTGAACGATCTTTAACTCCCATCTCAGAGTTTTAAGTCTCCGCGCGATATTTAAGCTGCATGCCTTTTAGAAAGTTGCGTAGAATCTGGTCCTGACAGACACGGTAGTGTTTGTGCCCTGGCTTACGGAAAAATGCACTTAATTCGTGTTTACCGACGGGAAAGCCAGCCAGAGCCATAATCTCCAGGATATCTTCGGCTTTCAGATTTAAAGCGATTTTCAGTTTCACAAAAATGATGTTGTTGTTCAAACGCTTCTCAGGTGCTGGTTGAGCTCCTTCTCGTTTTCCCCGTTTATCGTTAATCAAGCCATTCAGAAAAATCGCGAACTTTGTGTCACTACATTTCTTATATGCAGGATCATCGTCTTTTTTAAGCCAATCGCTGATCTGCTCCCGCGTTACCTGACAATCGGCCAAACCAAAGATGGCAATCATGCTCGAATCGCTAAGGTCGAAGATGTAGCGGATGCGGCGTAAAATGTCGTTGTTGGTCATGATTTAGTCTCTATCATTTGGTGATCATTCAGTTTACGAACAAAACCTCTGGACACGGATAAAAATCTGATTTACACGGATCAAACAAAAAAGCCTTGATACTTTTTCTCTAAATCCGTGTTCAGTTTATATTTAAAAAGCGGTAACTATTCAGTTTACGACTAAAGATTGTCATTCCCGAGGGTGTAATCGGGAATCCAGGCTTTCAAAACATGGATCCCCGAGAAAAGCATTCGAGGATGACAGGCGTTTTTGTAAATAATTCAGATTGTTCTGAAGAGTTGTCTCTATCTTAGAATCGGGAGCGGCGTCGGCTGCCTGATAGCTTGCCGATTATCCAACCTAAAAAGAGAACCCCGCCACCGGCTAAAAACCACTTGATGATACCGG
>DAOWJU010000241.1 GCA_030640215.1 Desulfuromonadales bacterium | reverse complement strand
TGGAGTTTTTTGCAGATACTCGTCAAGGAAGTTCTGCAGGGTCGCAACTTCAAGAGTCAGGGTCGGGTCAGCAATTTTCAGCAGGCCATAACGACCGGCAGCAACAAAGGGAATCGCGTGTGCGCTACCAGAAGTTTCGGCTGCAGCGTTTGCTGCGGAGAGATCTTCACACCATTCAATCTGACAAGGGGTACCGGCCTGACGATAGAAATCATCCGCCTTCGCGAGCAAGTGATCAGCATCGACATCGAAAATCACGCGATGAATTGCTTCAAACTCAAGGCCCGGATCATGAACATTCACCAGTTCAACCAAGGCGTAGCGGGCCGGGTGATCCATGACGTCTGCGGGATCGGCGGCGTCAGATTTAAGCTGTTCCCAGATCGCCTTGGCGGTGGCAAAACTGTGATTGCCATCACCCATTGCATAGAGCATGACTTCGTCGTCATCGACGTCGTAACGCTTCTGGAAACGGTCTTTTTCTGCCAGGCGCTGCAGAGCGTTGCCCACCTGCTCCAGCAACGCTTTCTGATTGACCTTCCAGCCACGCAGATGACCACTCTCCTGCATCAGCTCAAAGTCGTAAGCCTGCTCCAAATCAGCCTCAAAAAGCGGCTCGATAACCGTCTGCTCCGGATCATCAATCAAAACCATGATATGCGGCAACTCAACAGCGGCATTTTCCCGAACCCGGATCCTTGGCGGTAAGCGGTCGACAATTGTACCTTCAGTAGCCCTGATCATGGTTTTGGTACCAGGACGATAATCGTAGGCTTCCAGATCGAGCGCCACAACCAGGCCCTTGCGCGATGGTGCTTGACTGGTTTTACGATCAACCAGAATAAACCCTTGCTGCTGCTCAACCAGAACACCATCAGCCAGGTACTGATTCATACATCGGTTGATGTCAGCAATTCTCGCATCGCCATCATCATCTTCCAGATAAACCTCCGGGAAGACCAGACGCAAGGTTGAAGGCTGATCAGCGATCAGACGATCAATAGTCTGCCAGTATTCCGGCTCGGAAGTATATTGGTCGCAGGCAATCACTGCCCAGAGATTCGGGTCGATGTCTGCCTTGGGCAACAGGATGGTCGGAACTTGAAGTGCAAGTTTTGCGAGATTCATAATCAATCTGTCCTTATTTTTAGTTTCAGGGGGCTGTCTCCTAACAGTCTTATTTCACAACCCGTAGATGCGAGCCGGAGCCACCACTATCAGGCCCATCAGGCGCGTCTTCATCCGCATCCTCACGAATCAGGTCCATATTGGGCAAACTGTTGGTTGCAACCATCTGCTGTATTCCCTCAGCCACGGCCAGGCACTGTTTCGTACAGACTTTGCGCACCGGGCACATGGTGCAATCAGCTTCACCTGCAGCCGCACGCAGGGCATGGATAACAAGATCAACACTTTCAATCTGGTTCAACGGTATCAAAAACATATAAAGCTCCGACGTAGCTATTCAGCTCACGATTAAAGATTGTCATTCCCGAGGGTGTAATCGGGAATCCAGACTTTAGAACATGGATCCCCGATAAAACCATTCGGGGATGACAGACATTTTACCAACAGTTCTTGCACTGAATAGCTATGCTCTGCCAAGCGGTCTTTCGCATCTCTGGTTTTATAGTTTCTTGCCGACAACTTTGGCAAACTCAGCAAGCTTATCCATCATCGCCTTGAAATCGGCCGGACGCAACGATTGCGGTCCATCACTCACGGCAACTTCCGGGTGCGGGTGTACCTCAACAATCAGACCATCACAACCAGCAGCTACAGACGCGTAGCACATGCTCGGCACCAGTGAAGAGTGACCAGTTGCATGCGAGGGGTCGATAATGATCGGCAGGTGCGTCTGCTCTTGCAGAACCGGGATAGCCGAGATATCAAGGGTATTACGGGTTGCCGTTTCAAAGGTGCGAATACCGCGCTCGCAAAGGATAACCCTCTGATTGCCTTCGGAGAGGATGTACTCGGCGCTCATCAGGAACTCCTGAATGGTCGTCGACATGCCGCGTTTGAGCAGGATTGGCTTGTCGATTTTACCGAGCATTTTGAGCAGGGCAAAGTTCTGCACATTACGCGCACCGACTTGCATCACATCGGCATACTTTGCAACCAGGTCAACATCGCGGGGGTTGACGACTTCGGTCACAATCGGCAGGCCGGTCTCTTCGCGAGCCATCGCCAGCAATTTGAGGCCCTCTTCTTCCATGCCCTGGAAAGAGTAAGGACTGGAACGCGGCTTGAATGCTCCACCGCGAAGAACTGTGGCCCCAGCGGCCTTGACAGCATGAGCGGTTTCAAGAATCTGCTCCTCGCTCTCCACAGCGCAAGGACCAGCCATAACCACAAGACGGTCTCCGCCCACGGCTACACCGGGAGCAATTACAACGGTTGTCCGCTCCAACTTGACTTCTTTACTCGCCAACTTGTAAGGCTTGAGAATCGGCACCACATTTTCCACACCTGGCATCGATTCGAGTGACTGCAATATCGCCTTGCCACGTTCATCACCAACCGCGCCAACAACATTGCGGGTATCACCATGGATCACATGAGGCTTGTAGCCCAACTCCTTGATGCGCTCCTCGACTGCGACCAGCTCTTCATTGCTGGCTCCATTTCGCATAACGATAATCATTTGTTCGTCTCCTTTTGGGAAAGTTCCGGTTAAAAATTCCGGTTAAAAGTGAAGGCCGGCAGGGCTTTCCCGGCGGCCTTCATCGTTTACTTTCCCTAAACGAAAAAACCACAGGCGCCCTGATTGAGCCCGCCCGTGGTTTCAGTAGTTCTATTGACAGTCGATCATCAACAGACTTCACCCCGGTCAGGCAAGCCAAAAAAGCTGCCGAACCAAAAGTAAAAACCTGTAAACAACCAACTTTGAGATTTCATTTTCATGTCACCCTGATCAAATTTTGTGATGCTTCTTGGTAACAAAAAGCACAAAGGAAAGCAAGCAAAGAATCGGTCGCCGCTTTTATCCTTGACATAAACTGCGCTTTTGGTTACAAATCCCTTTCCTTGCCCAGGTAGCTCAGTCGGTAGAGCAGAGGACTGAAAATCCTCGTGTCGGCAGTTCGATTCTGTCCCTGGGCACCATAAGATACAAGGCCTCGCAATCTACCGACTGCGAGGCCTTTTTCTTTGCGTGTAACCTTTCTGTGTAACCTAAAACTCTACAATACCGAAGGACCGACTCATCCTTGCATGTATTTACCCTTCCCTCACAGTGGAAGGGCATGCAGTCCTAGTTCAGCAAACATCGGCCAGAACATCGGCCAGAAACCCAAAAGAAAACACACATACCTAACAATGCAAAAAATAATATACATACTTATTAGACACTTAGCTAGGTTTACAACAAAAACAACATCGGCCAGGATATCGGCCATTTTAGTGGCAAAAACAAAAAACATGATGTATGCTTTGTACAACTTAGTCTTGCCAAGCTAAATACTGGAGCATCAGATGCCTGAAGAGCCCATTTACACGCGCACCTCACAAATGGAACCAATGTTCCCATCGGTTCAAGATGCAAGCCTTACTAATTTGGCTGTTGAAGTCATTCGACAGTCAGCGGCACTGAGCGCAACCCTGCATCCAGCAAGCCGTGAAGCGATTGTTGAACTGGTGCGATCCATGAATAGCTACTATTCCAACCTCATTGAGGGCCACAATACACATCCCATTGACATTGAACGGGCATTAGCCAAGGACTACTCTCATGATCCCGCAAAACGAGCGCTACAAATGGAGAGCGCCGCACATGTAGAAGTCCAGAAACTCATAGAGGTGCGACTGGCAGAGAAGCTTGACACTGATATCTGCGCACCTGATTTCCTCTGTTGGATCCACCGCGAATTTTACGAACGGCTGCCCGATGAATTCCGTAACATCAAAACCTCTGAAGGCGAGATAAAAGTTGTGAAGCCGGGAGAACTTCGTGAAGATGAGGTCACCGTAGGTATACACCTTGCTCCTGGCTTTCGCTCACTGCCAGACTTTTTATCACGTTTCCATTCTGCTTATGGCGATCCACATTTGAGCGCAATAAAAAAAGTTGTGGCAACCGCAGCTTCTCACCATCGCCTTGCCTGGGTTCATCCTTTCTTAGATGGTAACGGCAGGGTCACCCGTCTTTTCTCACATGCTTATCTCGTTAAAGCCCGTATTGATGGTCATGGTATGTGGACCGTTTCCCGTGGCCTGGCGCGCAATCGCGCTAACTATCTAGCTGCGCTTGCCGGTGCCGACAGCCACCGTCAAGGAGAGATGGATGGTCGTGGCAACCTTTCAAACAAGGGCCTGGTCGCTTTTTGCACCTTTTTCCTGGAAACTGCTCTTGATCAAATAAAGTTCATGTCGGCCCTGCTCGACTTTGATGGCTTGCAAAAACGCATCATCGGCTATGTAGACCGCCAGACAGTCCTTGGAGAGCTACAACCAGAATCTGGTTATCTTTTACGTGAAGTTTTATTGCGCGGAGAAATCCCTCGCGGAGAAGCCTCGAGAATAACCGGAAAGGCAGAACGTACAGCACGCCGTATTCTCAAAGATCTGCTTGAGAAAAAGCTGTTAAGTGCTGAGACAGCGAAGGGGCCAGTGCGAATTTCCTTTCCCACCCGCGCTGTTGGATACTATTTCCCTCGACTATATCCTGAGGGTGTCGAGCTAGATGAATACTAAAATCCTGGAGAGGGTTACATTGAGAGTGTTTAGTAAAGAGGGTGCGATTCACACATGGGTACGACATCCTGCATCATTCGTTCATATCCATCTTTATAGCCCAAAAAATTGGCACCTTTAATTCTGGATCTGCCTGAGGGCTGTCTTTGCCCGCCCAGTAATAGCCCTCACGATTTCAAGGTAAATTGGGTTTTCACCATAGAGCCCAATGAGCTCCCCAGCAACTCCTTCAACGGCCACGAGCACTTCCCTGCCCAACCTCTCCACAGTTTTGAGCGTTGGCCTTGCTGAACTATCGCCGACCTCTTGAGAGAACTTCTCCCAGGAATCTCTGGTTATATTCCTTGAATCGAATTCGCCACCAATACTCATCGCGAGTTTTTGTGAGAGGCTTGGATAAACAGCGGTACATACCAGGTCATAAAATGGTGCAAGATCTGGATGAGCACTGTCATTGTATAGCAGGGATGTGTTTTTAGCGTGGCAATCCGCATTGCAGATGAGATAGTTGAACACGACCTGGTCAACCAATTTAATACGATCAGCCAAAGGATTTCTGCACTCCTTAATCACATCAAAACAGGCTTTGTGTCCTGGCCCCCCCTTCTCCTCATATTTCAGGCGACATGACGTTCCAGTTGCCTGACAGAAGTCCTCTTGATGAATACGTATTATGGTGTTGTCTTTGCCAATCGACCGGTCATATCGTTCAATCACATAGCTATTCTCACCAGCACTCTGCAGCATAAATGTCTCAGGAACATCAAGGTTCATTGCTTTAGCCAACGTCATACAAAAAAGTTCATTTTCAACGAGCGAATCAAAGCGATGATTCTGCGGTTTTAAAATATGCGTACTCGGAGCACCACCCAAGGGGATTTTGTATGCCTGATTTTGTATTGTTATAGGCAGTTTATCCTGAACGCCAGCAAGAGAGAGTCGCGTATTCTCCTCTGCGCGGAGAAACGTTGGATCCATGATGTAAGCTTCGTTAAAAAGGTGTATAAAATCCTCATCAGACAGAGTGCGATACCTTTGTTGCTTGTTTGCAGCGAGAGGGGTCTCCCCTTCTGGATAAAGAGAAATTGCTCCCGCGCAATCCCCGGCAAGCTGGGCAAGGAGCGCAAAATCATCATCCGGTGAAATTCTGAATTTACTGGCGTAGTGGTCGCGAACTTGCCCCTCTGGCAAAAGATTTGCAAAAAAGGCTTTGGTGGATTCAGATGAGAAGGGCTCTTCTCGTAACGGAAGGGTCAATGATAGCGGCTGAGGAGCTTTGCTTTCCAACCATGAGACAGCATAGCTAAAGACATAGTCCTCTTCGTTCACCTGGTGAAGAGTACCGACAATACTTGTCTCTTTATATGCAATGAGTTTTTGCGTCATGACTTAAAAATCTCACCCTCTTGTGTCAACAATTAGGTCAACACCCAAGGTCTCCAGCAAGTACAAAACTTTGCCAATTTCTGCTGAGGCCTTGCCCCTTTCGACTTCTGAAATAAAACGAGGGCTGATTCCACAATGCTCGGCAACCTGGGCTTGTGTCAGCCCCTGGTCTTTTCTTTTCTTGCGCAACAACTCGCCCAGCTCTTTTGTAGACTTGACAAGTTGAGCGTTGGGATTAAGCAAATACATGTCATCCTCATTGCATAGTGGTTGAGAACTTTCTTAGCAATACTACCGAACGGGATTATTTTAGAGAAGAACAGGCAGAAAGGCAAGTAATATTACCGTACGGCAATAGAAACCAAATTCACAGTCCTTCCCGAGAACAATAATCCCGAACGGGACGTTTTTCTCGAGAGGGGTTATTGGGAAGTAAGAGATGACTACCCAATGAACGCCATACAGCAACCTCAAGTATGTTTAAACTCAACCTTAACATCCTGACGATGCTCAGGATCAATCTGCCAGAGGGTGCGCTTGGCAAAGTTGAAGAGACGGGCAATGATAACGTCCGGGAACTGCTCAAGACGGATGTTGTAAATATTGACCGATTCGTTGAGAAATTCGCGGCGGTCGGCGATCTGGTCTTCGAGTTCGGTAATCCGATAACCGAGTTGCTGGAAGGACTTGTCAGCCTTAAGATCGGGGTATTTTTCAACCACCATGAAGAGAGACTTCAAGGTGTCGGTCAACATGTTCTGGGCCTGCATCTTCTGTTCATCGGATCCGGCCTGATTGACCATGGAACGCGCCTTGATGACCGCTTCCAAAGTCTTCTGCTCGTGCTGCATGTAGCCTTCACAGACCTTGATCAACTTGGGCAACTCATCGTAGCGCTGCTTGAGCAAGACATCGATATTACTCCAGTTACGTTCAATATTGTTCTTTAGCGCGACAAAACCGTTGTAGATAGTGATCACGTAGAGCACCAACGCAACGATGATAAAAACTAGAACACCGAGAACAATCCAAGCCACACTCATAGCAATACTCCTTCAAAAAATGGTTACATCCTGATGTACTGCAGGAACTTGTAAAGAGCCAGAACCACCGCTGCCAGACCAGCAATCAACAGGGGAAGACTGATCAGGCCGTATTTGCGGACCAGAGCGGCTTCTGAAACTGTTTCGGCAATAATAAAAGGGGAACTGCGCTGCGGACCTTTGCCAATCACGACATGCTCTTCCTGGCGTTTACGTGCGTTACCCTCGGACAGATGCTCGCGCATCGCCTCCTGTTCAGAATCGTTACGAGCATCTTGCCATTCGACTTCGTCAATAACTCCGTCGCCATCAGCATCGTAGCGGTGCATCGCCTGGGGGTCAAGCTTGAGCTGGCGTAGTTTCGCCATGGTCCGCTCGCGCAGGCTCATACGCTCCTCGCGTAACGGCTGGGCATAGCCGAGCACATAGAGAGAGGTGCCTTCGTAGATAATATCCTCAATCCACTTTTCATCTTCATCGTAACCACTGCCGAACGCAGTAAAAGTGAGCGACGACTGACCGGGATAACCCGTCTGCTGAACCTTGGCTTTGATGGAGGCTCCTGAGGGATCAACAATCACCCGTCCGGTGCCATCGTCAATCTGGAACGGGACATGATTGCTGTTGACCTCTTTGATCAACTTCCAACTTTTATTCTTGTCTTTGCGGAACTTACGCAGCCGATACCAGGCACAGGCCGATTGGGTCATTGGTGCCACCAGAGCGTAGATGCGTTTGCTTCGGCCATGGACTTCCACCAGCCCCATAGCCACCGAACGAACTTTGCTGGTCGGCGTATTTTCGATGCGACGTTTAATACGAATGCAATGGAATCCGCCCCAGAGTAAAAACACCGCCGCCATTGCCGGGATAAGCCCGGTTGATATGCCATATCTGGAGACCAATCGAAGCAACCCATCGCCAACGCCGCCAGCGACAAAAGAGAACCCGACAGCAACCGCAAAAATGAATATGAGCGATTTTCGCCAGTTCAGTTTAGCTGCTGGTCGATCTGGAGGAGCAGGCAAATCTCTACGTTTTGACTGGCTTTCAACAGGCTGTTGCGCAGCCGACGTTTCGTCGCTATCGTCGAGTGCTCCGCGGATTTCCTGAGCCACTTCAGCCAGACCAGGGACCACGTTAGCACCATCCGCCCCCAGCACCGCACCAAGCGCTGGCTGACCGACCAGAACTGCTGCGGCAGCACCGGCCACCAAGCCAGCGCTGCCTGGTTGCTGATCTGTGGTGGGACGACCATCACCTTGTAACTGGGTAACCAGCCAGCCATAACGACTCAGGCTGGCGAGGTTTTCCATCGCTGCCGATGGGCCATCAGAAACTCTTTTAACATCACATCTCGGTAACTGACTCAAACCAAAATCACAGTACAACCGGAACGACCCGGCATACTCCTTA
>DAOWJU010000328.1 GCA_030640215.1 Desulfuromonadales bacterium | reverse complement strand
GTTCCGGCCATGCTGACAATCTCGATCCCCAGCACATTTCTGCTCGCAGCAGCCACTCCGATCAATGGAGCGAGCTTCGCCATTCCCAGCAGCGGTTCATTCCTCGCCCTGCTCGCCGTCGGAGTGATTAGCACCACCATCGGCTGG
The DNA here is from genome assembly GCA_030640215.1 of Desulfuromonadales bacterium. GTDB lineage: Bacteria > Desulfobacterota > Desulfuromonadia > Desulfuromonadales > BM103 > M0040. The sequence continues at coordinate 7,844 of DAOWJU010000328.1, read as the reverse complement.
ACGTTGATTTCATCAGCAATCAAACATATTCAGGCGACGGTTGCCGGGCTGGTGCTGCTACTCCAACCAACCCTCGCGCTGGTCTGGGATGTCTTGCTTTTCGACAGGCCGACCGGCGGACTGGAAGTCTTCGGCATCCTGCTGATTCTCTCAGCCATCTTTATCGGTTCTTACCGAAGATAAACAGGACACGGATTTAGAAGCAAGACATCAAGGCGTTAGATTTTGTTCAATCCGTGCAAATCTGATTCTTATCCGAGTTCAGAGATTTTCTTTGCAAACTGAATAGTTACGACAAAACTGAAGAGCAGTGCTGAAAAAGAAACGGGGACGATCTTTACAGATCGTCCCCGTTCTCTTTTACCATTTTCCTACTTACCTCATCGCGCTATGCGCCTTTCTCCCACTTCAGCTTCGGCTTTCGTGCCGCAGTGGTCTCGTCTAGCCTTCTGATCCGCGATCGGATTGGAGCCTGGTGTAGCAACTCCGGATTATCGCGAGCCTCGCCGGCTATAGCGATCATGGCATCACAGAACTCGTCGAGAACTTCCTGACTCTCGGTCTCAGTTAGTTCAATCATGATCGCCCCCTTGACCACCAGTGGGAAGTAGATGGTCGGAGGGTGGTATCCATAATCAATCAGGCGTTTGGCCACATCCAGGGTGTGGCAGTCGCCCTCAAGATCTTTATCTGAAAAAATAACTTCGTGTAGTGAACGGCTCGTAAATGGCAGGTCGTAAACACCTTCCAAACGCGCTCGCACGTAGTTGGCGTTGAGTACAGCCATCTCGCTGGCATACTTCAAACCGGCACCGCCCATGCTGCGAATATAAGCATAGGCTCGAACCATGATGCCGACATTGCCATGAAATGCCATCATACGTCCAATAGAATCTGCACGAGTTGCCTCAATACAGTAACTTTCACCATCAAACTCTATACCTGGACCGGGCAGATAGGGGGTTAGTTCTTCTGTGACACCCACTGGTCCAGAACCTGGACCGCCGCCGCCATGGGGCGTGGAGAAGGTCTTGTGCAGGTTGAAGTGCATGACGTCGATACCCATGTCACCGGGACGAGCAATGCCCATCAGTGCATTGAGATTGGCACCATCGCAATAAACCATGCCACCACGTTCGTGCACCAGCTTACAGATCGCCTCAATATTCGTTTCGAAGAGACCGAGAGTATTTGGATTGGTGACCATCAGCGCAGCGACATCGTCATTCATGTGCGCCTCAACCTCTTCCAGAGTCAACACGCCATCGGAAGCAATCGGCACAACATCGTAACCTGTCAAGGATGCCGTCGCCGGGTTGGTGCCATGGGCCGTATCAGGAATAAGCACTTTGGTGCGTTTGCTGCCTCGCGCTTCGTGCCAGGCACGAATCACCAGCATTCCAGCCAGTTCGCCCTGAGCACCAGCAGCTGGCTGCAAGGTCACTCTCGCAAAGCCGGATATTTCCGCCAGGGCAACCTGCAGGCGGTACATCAGCTCCAGAGAACCTTGAGCCAGATGTGACGGCGTTGCCGGATGGATAAAGGCCAGACCCGGAATCCGCGCCGCGACTTCATTGACCTTGGGGTTGTACTTCATGGTACAGCTACCCAAAGGGTAAAAACCAGAATCGACACCGTAGTTCCAGGTCGACAGACGGGTGAAATGACGTACCACATCAACTTCTGAAAGTTCCGGAAAGCCGCTGATCTCCTCACGACAGAGTTCTGCCGGAAGCTCCGCTGTCGGCACATCGAGCTTCGGCAGGCTGTAACCTTTGCGGCCTGGATCAGAATGTTCAAAAAGCAATTTTTCGTTCAGGACAAGCCCGCTGGTACCAACGATTGTCATGCTTCACCTCCCTGTAGTGCAGCAACCAAGGCATCGATCTCTTCGCGTTGATTCTGCTCGGTCACACAAACCAGGAAACAATCGGCCAGCGCCGGATAATCCTCAGCTAGTGGGATGCCAGCCAGGATTCCGACCTTCTCCAGGCGGGTGAGCACCTCTGCGACCGGAGCTACGGAGCGCACGACAAATTCGTTGAATGCAGGTCCGTCGAAAACCAGACTAAAGCCTTTAATCGCGGATAATTGCTGGCGGGCATAAGCAGCCTTGGCGAGATTCTGTTCAGCCATCTCACGCAAGCCCTGTTTGCCGAGCAGGCTCATAAAGATGGTGACCATCAAGGCACACAAGCCCTGATTTGAGCAGATATTCGATGTCGCCTTCTCGCGGCGGATATGCTGCTCGCGGGTCGCCAGAGTTAAAACAAAACCACGTTGGCCTTCCAGGTCTGTGGTTTCACCGACCAGGCGTCCCGGCATACCGCGCACATCCTTCTGTCGCACGGCGAAGAAACCAACGTAGGGGCCACCGAAGGCAAGGGGCAGGCCGAAGCTCTGACCATCACCAACCACAATATCAGCACCGAGTTCACCCGGCGACTTGAGTAAGCCGAGCGCAACCGGCTCGGCAACAGCCGTTACCAATTTGGCTCCGGTAGCATGTGCCTGTTCAGCCAGAGCGGCGACATCCTCAATGACACCGAAATAGTTCGGGTAACCGGCCACCACGGCAGCGGTTGAGTCATCCAGTTTAGCCGCCAGATCAACTAGATCTGTGCGGCCATCATCAGCAACAGCAACTTCGACCAGCTCCAGGTTCAGATAGCGACAATAGGTGGCCACAACCGCCCGGTAGCGTGGGTTGAGAGCCTTTGACAACAGCACCCGCTTACGGCGGGTCAGACGCATCGCCATCAGCACTGCTTCCGCGCACGCCGAAGCACCATCGTACATCGACGCATTGGCCGCATCCATGCCGGTCAGCTGACAAATCAAGGTCTGAAATTCGAAGACCGCCTGCAACGTCCCCTGGCTGATCTCCGGCTGATACGGCGTATAAGCCGTATAAAACTCGCTGCGCGAAATCAGCTGGTCAATGACCGCCGGGATAAAGTGGTTATAGGCACCACCGCCGAGAAAGCTCTTATGCGTCTCAGGCGTTGCGTTTGCCGCGGCCAGAGCTTTGAATTCACGTAACAGTTCCGTCTCACTGGCCGACTCCTGCAAATTGAGAGGGCGCTTGAGTCGCACGGATTCCGGCACCTCGACAAAGAGGTCTTGCAGGGTTGCAACGCCAATGCGTTCGAGCATCTCGGTCACGTCCCCGGCAGTATGCGGGATATAACGCATTTGCTTAGCTCTCCTCGGCGATCAGGGCCTGGTAATCTTCAGAAGACATCAAGGCATCAGCAGCGCTGGCATCAGTCATGCGGATCTTAATCATCCAGCCATCTTCATAAGGAGAGGTGTTGATGATCTCGGGAGCCTCGACAAGGTCTTCATTAATCTCTTCCACTGTACCGGCGATTGGCGCATAGATATCAGAGACAGCTTTCACTGATTCCACAACGCCGAACGGCTTGCCCACTTCGAGGACCGTACCGACTTCAGGAAGTTCGACGAAAACCACATCACCCAGTGCATCCTGGGCAAAGTCAGTGATACCAATCGTAGCCAGCTCTTTTTCAACCATGACCCATTCATGCTCTTCGGTGTACTTGAATTCTTCTGGAAATTCCATGGTGACCTCCTGGATGGTTTGTACCCTCTTGCCTCCCCCTTTCCCAAAGGGGGATTGAGGGGGATTTTTATCTGAGAGCTAAGGATTCTTTTAAATACAAAGTTCTAACGGGACAACACTAACTATTTCACAAAGGGCGGACGTGTAACGACGGCACGCATACGGCGGTTACGGATGGCAACCTCCAGTTCGGTATCGGCTTTAGCGACATCAGGCTCCACCAATGCCAAGGCAACGCCGACTTTGAGGGTCGGTGACATGGTACCGCTGGTAACAATACCAACTTCTCGATCACCAACAAAGACCGGATAGCCTTCACGGGGGATACCGCGCTCCTGCATCACAAGACCAACCCGCCGCCGCGGCACACCATCAGCCTTTTGCGCGACCAGAGCCGCTTTGCCAACAAAATCGTCATTGTCGAGCTTGGTAATCCAGGCCAACCCGGCCTCCAGTGGAGAAATCTCCCGAGAGAGCTCATGGCCGTACAGGGCGTAGCCTTTTTCAAGCCGGAGGGTGTCACGCGCGCCCAAGCCGATCGGCAACAGACCGTATGTCGCACCGGCCTTCATCAGTTGTCGCCAGATTTCGACGGCGGCAGATGCTGGCAAGTAAAGCTCAAATCCGTCTTCACCAGTGTAACCGGTACGCGAGATGATCATATTCACACCAGCAACATCACCCTCGCAAAAATGATAGTAAACCAGATCAGCAAGGGAAACATCTGTGAGACCAGCAAGAATTTCTTCAGCTTTCGGCCCCTGCAGGGCAATCTGGGCAAATTCCGCGCTACGATTGTTCAAAGTGACATCGGTCATTGCCGAATCTGCCAAAACCTTCTGCATCCAGGCGAAATCTTTATCCGTGTTGGATGCGTTGACACAGAAGAGAAAACGCGAGTCATTGAAACGGTAAAGAGTCACATCATCAACGTTGCCGCCTTCGGGATAACAAAGGGCCGAATACTGGATCTGACCGTCAACCAGTTTCGAGACATCATTAATGGTCAGCTGTTGGATAAAGGCCAAGGCATTAGGGCCAGTCACTTCGACTTCGCCCATATGCGAGACATCGAAAAGACCTGCGGCCTGCCGCACAGCCAAGTGCTCATCAATGACACCGGAATATTGGACCGGCATATCCCAACCGCCGAAATCGACCATCCGCGCGCCAAGCTCACGGTGTACCTGATTCAATGGGGTTTTTTTCACGGGACTCTCCTTCTGAAAACAATTAGTTCACGCAAGAATTGCGGGAATTTTATCCTCATGTCCAAGCGTCATCAGATGTACACCCTGACAGGATTCTCGCGCCCAGGCAACCGCTTCACGAGCGACTTCAATCCCTTCAGCCATGGGGTCCGTCGCCCGTTCGAAACGCTCGATCAGAGCTTCAGGGACCTGCACACCCGGGATATTATCATTGAGGAACCGGGCCATCTTGGCGCTGCGAATCAAAAGCACCCCAGCGATAACCGGCACGCCTAAAGGAGCCATCGCCGACATGAAACGCTCCAGAGCCTCGCGGTCAAAGATTGACTGGGTCTGAAAAAAGCGTGCACCACTATCAATTTTTTTCGAGACCTTCTGGAACATCAGTTCAAACGGCTCAGCGGCCGGGTTAACTGCTGCACCGGGGAAGAAGCTCGGCACACCATTGAGCGGTTTCCCCACCATATTAACGCCCGCCATCAAACCAGCCGTCATGTCGAGCAACTGCACAGAGTCAAGGTCGAAGACCGGCCGGGCATCCGGATGATCACCAAATTTACTGTGATCACCAGAAAGCAGCAAGAGGTTTTCAATACCAAAAGCAGCCGCACCAAGCAAGTCAGACTGTAAAGCCATGCGGTTGCGATCGCGACAGGTCAGTTGCAGAATGGTCTCTGTACCCGCCTGCTGTAACTGCGCGGCCAGTGCCAACGATGACAAGCGCATGTTGGCGCCCTGATTATCGGTGACATTAACAGCAGTGATGCCTGCAAACTTTTTGACATCGGCCAAGGCCGGAGTCAGGTTGGTTCCTTTGGGCGGCGCGATTTCAGCCGTCACCACGAACTGACCACTGGCCAACTGCTCAGATAAACGCGACATCAGCGTTTACCATCTTGCAAGCGGAACCGACCCGGCTTACGGCGATGGCTCCAGTTTTTCGGCGGCACGCGACGGGCAAAAACGCCCTGTCGCTTCTGACTCTGCAAACGTTCGTAGATCAGGCGCCAGGCGCATTCAATCTCCGCATCAATTTCGCAGTGACCATCCTCCATACCGCCGCACGGCCCATTGAGCAGGCCCTTGGCACAGGTGGTCACCGGGCAGATCCCCGCTGTTTCGTTGAGGATACAGTCGCCACAGAGCGAACACATCTCCTCATAATGGCCAAAACGACGCACATTGCCGAGGAACATGGAGTTCAAGCCGCCAACCACACGCTTTTCAGTAGTGGATGAAATCGACTGAATTCCCGAGCCACAGGCAAGCACCACCAGCACATCGGCATCCTGCACAGCATTCTTGTGCTGACGCAGATCACGGGAGGCGCGCATGATATGGCAGGCTTCATCAATCACCACACTGCCAGTGACATCCTTATCCTGCGTCGCCAGCCATTCCTGAAGTTTGAAGACCTCCTCCTCACCACCGGACTTGCAGGCAGTCGCACAGGCTGCACAGCCAATCAGAAACGGTTTGTCAAATTCGGACAACGCCTGCTGGAGTTCTTCAAAAGGTTTCAGTTCGCTGATAATCATCTTTGACCGGGGACTGGTAACTGGAGGCTGGGGACTGATATAGAGCCCAAGCCCTGAATTTTAAACAAAACGGCCCAAAACGAACAAGTCGTTGCGGACCGCAAAATTGTCTTACTGGTTTGCGCGGCGCTTGGCGCCTTCAACGGTATTATAGAGCAGCATGGTGATGGTCATTGGACCGACGCCACCGGGCACCGGTGTGATGGCGCTGGCACGCTCTTTTGCCGTTTCAAATTCGACATCGCCAACCAGCTTCTTTTCACCGACGCGGTTAACACCAACATCGATAACCACCGCTCCCTCTTTGATCCAGGCACCTTTGATCATTTCGGGACGACCAACCGCGGCGATCACCACATCGGCCTGGGCTACTTTCCCAGGTAGATCGCGGGTGCGGGAATGGCAGAGGGTCACGGTCGCGTGTTGGGCAAGGCACATCAGCGCCACGGGCTTACCAACAATATTGGAGCGCCCAACCACGACAACTTCTTTGCCGGTCAGATCAACGCCAGTGTGTTCCAGCATTTTCATGATACCGTAGGGCGTACATGGCTGATAAAGCGGATTACCAGTCACCAGACGACCGACATTGTAGGGATGGAAACCATCGGCATCCTTGGCCGGAGAGATGGACTCCAGAATCTTGCTTTCGTCAATATGATCGGGTAATGGCAACTGCACCAGAATACCGTCGATCTTTTGATCGTTATTCAGTTCTTCAATCAACGCCAGCAGTTGCGCCTCGGTCGTCTCGGCAGGTAGTTTGTGCTCATCAGAAAAGATCCCGGCTTTCTCACAGGCCTTCTCTTTCATCGTCACATAAACCCGACTGGCCGGATCATCACCCACCAGCACAACAGCCAGACCAGGGGTAACCCCTTGCTCTTTCAATGCCACAACATCGGCAGCAATCTCTTCACGAATTTCAGCTGCAATGGCTTTGCCATCAATGATCTTGTCCACGCAATAATCCTCCTATAAAATGAGACTAAGACTATACGCAACGGGGGGGGGATTGTAAAGATGTGAGGAGGGAGAAAAGAGGAAAAAAGGAGGCTAAAGAAAAGTACGAATTGCTTACTCTTTTTCCAGCCGTTTCTGACCCTGCACTCTCTTATACATCTTACCTAGACTTTTTTCCCTGCGCCGTTTCTCCGCCAGCGTTTCATCTGCACGTTCTTGTTCTTCTTTCAATTTAAGATAATTGGCTAAGCGGCGCGGATCAAGCTCATCATTCCCGGCGGCAACAGCCACAGCACAACCCATTTCACCTTGATGGCGACAATCGTTAAAACGACAGTTGCGAGCAACCGCTTCGATTTCCGCAAAGAGTGTGGCGACCCCTACTTCGCAGTCGCTCAGTTGCAACTCGCGCATACCGGGGCTATCGAGTAACAAACCGCCATTTGGCAGCATGTGCAGAGAACGTGAGGTGGTGGTATGGCGACCCTTGGCGTCGCTTTCGCGGGTGGCGGCGGTTTTCTGTACGACAGAAGTAGACAAGGTGTT
>DAOWJU010000330.1 GCA_030640215.1 Desulfuromonadales bacterium | reverse complement strand
TAATGTGCGTCTACCGACCTCAGGGCAGCTCTTTGTCAGCGTTAAAGAAGAAGACAAAGCGGCCATTGTTGAGTCGGTGCGCAAGCTCCGTGACGCTGGCTTTGATGTTGTCGCCACCAGCGGCACAGCCTCTTTTCTGCGTGCCAACGGTATTGAGGCGACTCCGATCAATAAAGTTAAGGAGGGGCGTCCACATTGCGTCGATGCGATCAAGAACAACCAGATCTCTCTGGTTTTCAATACCACTTTCGGCACTCAGACGATTATCGACTCATTTTCCATCCGCCGCTCGGCACTGATGCATAACGTCGCTTACTTCACAACTGTCGCTGGAATCCAGGCCGCAGCAGATGGCATCCTGGCTCTACAGCGGGAAAGCCTTGACGTTACGCCGATACAAGAGTATTATCCTGCAAACGGGTAGCTCACTACCCGTTTTTTATTATTCAAAGATACTTATGTTCGGGCGGGTTTCTCCTGCCCGGACAATTTTATTATAGAGGAAGAAAATACTATGTCAGAAACCGTACCGATGACACCGGAAGGGCACCGCAGGCTTCAGGAAGAGCTGAAACACCTGATTCGCGTTGAGCGCCCTAAAGTTATCCAGGATATTGCTGAAGCCCGTGATCACGGTGATCTCTCCGAAAATGCCGAGTATGACGCCGCCAAGAACAACCAGGGTTTTGTCGAAGGTCGTATCTCCGAGATCAATGGCAAGATGGCCCGTGCGCAAGTTATTGATCCCGCTGAAATGGATACAGACAAAGTTGTCTTTGGCGCTACCGTCAAACTGTTTGATGTTGAATCGGAAAGTGAAGTAACTTATCGGATCGTCGGTCAAGACGAAGCTGATCTCAAAATAGGGCTGATTTCGATTAATAGCCCCGTTGCCAAGGCTCTGATTGGTCGTCGCGCTGATGATGAAGTACATATCAAGGTGCCGTCGGGTACGCGTGTCTACGAAATTATCGATATTGAGTACATTTAACAGGAGAAACCCCGATGGCTACAATTACTAAAGATATGACCTTCCATGAAGTGATGAGCAAGAGCCCTGAAGTTGTCAAGGTGCTAGGTTCTTTCAACCTCGGCTGTGTTGGTTGTATGGGCGCTCAACATGAAACGCTGGAGCAGGGTGCTATGGCTCACGGTCTTGATGTTGAGGATCTTCTCAAAGAGTTGAACGCAATCTTCGACTAAATAAAAAGCTGTCATTCCCGAGGGTTTAATCGTGAATCCAGACGTTAAAACCATGGACCCCCGATAGAACAATTCGAGGGTGACAGACAATTTTGCCAATAATTGAATGTCGCCCTTTGTTTTCTTATACACTGAATAGCCAGCCTGACTCCTGGAGCAGGGGAGATGACCAAGGCGTCCACAGATCAATCTCGTCAACAACTCTCTACCCCCGTTGTTCACCTCAAGGGGGTTGGGCCACGTCTCGCCGAAAAACTCGCCAAGCTAGATATCCACACGGTAGAGGATCTCCTCTACCTTCTGCCTCACCGTTACGAAGACCGTCGAGAATTCAGCAAGATAGCTCAGCTCCGTGATGGAGTACATGAGGTGTTCTCCGGAGAGATTCTGGCCAGCGGAGAAGCAACGACATCGCGCAGTCGCCGCAAGCTTTTTGAAGCCGTCGTCAGCGATGGCACCGGTCAAATTGTGCTCAAGTGGTTTCACTATCGTAAAGACTGGATTGCTAAGCGCTTCGTTGTCGGACAGCGTGCGGTTTTTACTGGTGAGGTGAAACGCTACGGCGCAACGCGGGAGATTCACCACCCTGACGCCGAATTCCTTGCCCCCGGGCAATCTCTTGCCGACTATCAAAGCTCCGACCCCATGGCCTTTGGCCGCATTCTGCCGGTTTATCCACTCACAGAAGGCCTGACTCAGCACGCAGCACGCAAGATCTGGAAACAGGCCGTTGATCACTTTGCCCGCTACGTACCGTCACACTTGCCTGATCCTCTCGTGAAAAAGCACCATCTGCTACCTCTGGCCGATGCGTTGCTGCAGGTTCACTGGCCCGCCAACGAAACCAAAATGGAGGAGCTTGATAATCACCACACAGTTGCGCTCCGGTCACTGGTGTATGACGAGTTCTTTTTTCTCGAACTGGGCCTTGCTCTCAAGCGGCGTGGAGTCGTCCTGGAACAGGGGATACCCTTTAAGGTTACTCATAAATACACCAAGCCACTCGCTGGTCTGTTGCCATATCGATTAACCAATGCCCAGCGTCGTGTCCTTGGTGAGATCAAGCAGGATCTGATGTCGCCACACCCCATGAACCGCCTGATCCAGGGTGATGTCGGCTGCGGCAAGACCATTGTCGCCATGATGGCCGCTCTGGTTGCCATTGAGAACGATACTCAGGTCGCGGTCGTGGCACCGACAGAAATCCTTGCTGAGCAGCATTACCTGCAATTCCATGTCTGGCTTGATCAGCTTGGCTTGAAAGCAGCCCTGTTGCGCGGCAAGATGCCAGCTGCTGAGAAGCGACAGGTTCTTGAAGAACTCAGGGCAGGGCGAATTAATCTGGTTGTTGGAACTCATGCGGTGTTGCAGGAAGGCGTGGAGTTCCAGAAGCTCGGTCTTGGCATTATCGACGAACAGCACCGTTTCGGTGTCCGTCAGCGGGCCGTACTCAGGGAGAAGGGCACCCATCCGCATATTCTGGTCATGACCGCTACGCCTATACCACGTACCTTGTCGTTGACAGTCTACGGTGACTTGGACCTGTCGGTGATTGATGAAATGCCGCCCGGGCGCACACCGGTCGAAACAGTTGTTGCCTCAGAGGCACAAAGAGGTCGGGTTTACAGCCGTTTGCGCCAGGAGATTGAAAAGGGTAACCAGGCATACATCGTTTATCCCTTGGTTGAAGAGTCTGAAAAAAGTGATTTGCTGGCAGCAACCGAAGGTGCTGAAAAGCTCAAGAATGAAATCTTCACCGAGGCACGTCTCGGCCTGTTACATGGGCGTATGAAGCCCGCAGAAAAAGAGGCGGTCATGACCCGCTTCAAAAACCGTGAAATCGATATTCTGGTCGCAACCACGGTTATAGAAGTCGGTATTGATGTGCCAAATGCTTCACTCATGCTGGTTGAGCATGCCGAGCGCTTTGGCCTTGCGCAACTTCACCAGTTGCGTGGCAGGGTCGGACGAGGCGAAGCGAGTAGCATTTGTATCTTATTGAAATCATACAAATGCAGTGAAGATGGTCAGAAACGACTTGAAGTTATGCATTCCACTAATGATGGCTTTAAAATTGCCGAAGCTGATCTGGAAATTCGTGGCCCTGGTGAGTTTCTCGGCACCCGGCAAAGTGGCTTACCTGACTTTCGCGTTGCCAATATTCTGCGTGATGGACGCCTCCTCGAAGAGGCACGACAGGATGCTTTCTCGTATGCTGAAAGCTCTGAGTTCAGGGAATCTAAAGAGGTGCAAGCTGTTCTTAAAGAGCGCTGGGGCGGTCGGTTGGAGTTGGCCAGTATTGGTTGATGGCAAGCCAGAGGATCTAGGCAGAAAACCATGGAATCAACGAAATACCTGATTATATCTATGCGACGAACGGGTGGAACACTTCTTGGCTGTCTACTCGACGGACATCCTGATTGCAGTGTGTTCCCATTTGAATACTGGAACACGCGCAAGAAGGCGGTTTACGATTGGCTTGGGCACCGGCTCTTTCGGTGGATGCCCGCGAGCTTTAAGCGCAACCATTGCGGACGCCGTAAGGTCTGGGAGAAGAAGTTCGTTCGTGCTCATGGTCCGTTGCGGTGGAGAGAGTTCTATGAATCCCTTCTTGTGGAGGCTGAACGGGCCACATCCGCCGCCGATCTCTACGACCGCACCACTGAACTCTACTTCAACTGCTTTCATCAAGGGGGGCTCAACCGCGTCGTCGTCAATCACTGTGCGGATCTCTGCTTGTTACGCCCGGAACAACTGCACACCATGTTTGGCGAAGCTCGCTATATCATGATCCTTCGCGATCCACGCGCTGCATTCGCATCAACAGAACTGAAGGACCAGAAGAGCCTCAAAGCTAAAGGAAAGATCGACGCCGTTGCGTTCGATCATGCTGGCGTCGTTGCATACTGTGATCGGTGGAGGAGAGCGGTCGAGAAATACTACCTTGGCTCGCATAGAGATATCTGCCTGCGATTCGAAGACCTGGTTTGCGATACTGAAAAGACGATGGGTGAGCTCGTTTCGTCCATGGGCATCCCTTATGACGATACGCTTCTAACCCCCCTTCGAAACGGCGAAATTCAGCAGTCGAATAGCTCGTTCGCGCCTGTCTCTAACGGCATCGATTCAAGCGTGATTAACACGTGGAGAGCCCACCTGGCCCCTGAATGGCGGCATCTAATCGAAGATCAGTTGGGCGATATTATGGAGCAGGTGGGTTATCGAATCGACGACGATGATTGATCGACACGGCTCCGTACACAGAGACTTCTTTGTAAATCTTCTGTAATGACTAGGTTGGCTGTGAGACATGCACAACTACAGGCATGATCCTAAATCTCAAATAAAGAGGCAAGGTCATTTTTGCTTCAGCAGCTTTTTCTCAGCTTTTCTTTTTTCTTTTGTTTCTTCCGGGAAAGTAATTGGAAGGAGCAGGGCAAGTTCCAATTGCGCCTTTGCCTCTTCCATTTTGTCTCTACGCTCATAAACCTTGGCAAGATTGTAGCGATGAGCGACTCGGTCGTGCAGTTTGATGGCTTTCAATAAAAGTTTTTCAGACTCACCGAGAGAGGCTTTTGGTAGTCCGCCGTAGATGACTCTGGCAAAACCTCGAGCGACCCCTCCCAACGCAGAATTTTTATAGTGCCAGCGGGCCAGGATGAGATAATTAATGTCATCATCAGGGTCAAGAGTAATGGCTTTTTCAATGCTCTCCTTGACCCTTTTGGATATGCTGACCTGGGTTTTCGTATCACTGTGCTTCGCTTGAGCGCCCAGCGAAATTGCCAGCCATTTGTAACCTTCGTCGTTGTTCGCGTTCTCTTTTACCGCTGATCGGGCATATTTTTCGGCATTTTTAAAAAATGCCAGAGCTTCCTTCTTTGCCGCTCGGCCCATTTCATACTGCACGCGAGCCATAAGCCAGAATCTGTCGTCAGGGGGAAGGTCGCCCTCAGGGATTCCCTCTAAAACTTCCCAGGCTTGCTCGGTCTCGTTTTGAATCAGAAGTTCATCAATCGTGGCAAGGCTACTTGTTGTCTCTTTATTGACCGGGGCTGTCTCATCGTTGACCTGGGTTGTTTCTTCACTGGTCTGGGTTGTTTCTTCACTGGCCTGGGATGCCCCTTCATTGACCTGGCTTAACGCATTACTTGCCGACAGAAGTATTAAAAGAAGAAAGATCAAAAAAACTGCCTGGTGGTGGTTTTTCATCTCAGGCATTCTCTGCTGACACACTGTTGGTTGGACGTCCGTCGTTGGCTTGACATAGGGTCTCCGCTGGCTCTGCTTGATTGGAAACCAGCGTGATGTTTCCATCGTTAATTTGAAAAACCCGGTCGGCGACATCGACCAGAGCTGTCTGGTGACTGATCGCCAGGATGGTCAATTGTCCACTGAGTTCCCTCAAGGTTTGACAGATCGATGCTTCCGTTTCCGGGTCGAGGGCGCTGGTCGCTTCATCGAGAATCAACAGCTGTGGCTGGTTGATCAGAGCTCTGGCAATCGCTATGCGCTGACGCTGGCCACCCGAGAGCTTCGCTCCGCGTTCGCCTACGATCGTCTGGATGCCTTCAGACATATCATTCACGAAGTCCCAGGCCCCGGCTGCCTTAAGGGCCTTTTGCGCGTCTTCGACAGTGAAGGAAGGTTCACCCAGTGTCACATTTACGAGAACACTATCATGCAGCAGGATAGAGTCTTGAGGGACATAGCCTATCATGCGTCGCCAACTCTGCAGGTTTATCTCTGGAAGTGGACTCCCGTCAATCAGGACCTCTCCTTTGACGGGTTGGAATAATCCGATTATCAAGTCGATAAGGGTCGTTTTTCCAGCACCCGAGGGGCCAACGAAGGAGGTGAATGTTCGACAGGGAATCTCAAGCGAGACATTTGTCAGAATCATGTGGTCACCATAACCGAAATCTACCCGGTCAAGGACGATTCCGCGCTCGAGGGTTGCTGTAATTTCCCCACCTTTGGGTTCCTGATGCAGCAGAGCATTATCGATTTTTCCCTGGAGCGACCAGTAGGCGCTTTCGCCGATAGCCATAAGCTGGTACTTGCGCTGAACTTTTCCGGCCTGTGTCAACATGCGCGCCATAAGGAAGATCAGGACCATAACCTTGGGCAGGTCCATCTTCAGATAAACCAGCATCGTATAGAGGCCGACGATCACCAGAAGAGACATCAGGGGCTCCTGGATGCCGCGCAGAGCCGCTTTACTGAAGACCTGCCTACGCAGTGCCTTGTTCAACTTCAATGTGTCTTTAGAAAGCAATTCATCAGCCATATTTTCCCGGCCCATCGCCTTGAATGCTTTAAGTGATTGCAGATTGTCAGACAGCCGCGCAAGCAGAGACTGCAACAAGCGGGTCTGTTTTCTGCCTGCGCGTTTGGCTTTACTGACAAGCTTATAAAGCAGGACCAGAATCAGGGAAGCTGCAGTCATAAAGATCAAAGTTGTTTTCCAGGAGACCAGCAAGGCCACTGTGAAATAGGCAAAGGCTTGAATCGCCATGGCCACAGCCGTTGCGGCATGAAGGTAGGACGACGAAGCGCGCATGACTTCGGTCCCCGCGGCATTGACCATGCTGCCGACTTGCTGGTCGAGAAAATATCCCCAGCGAGTTGATAGAAGCGCCCGCAACAGGGCCAGGCGAAGGTCGGTGGCCACGTGAGCAACCGTATATCCAACCTTCCGGTCGGCAAGCAGGATCAGTAAACTTCGTAATAACACCCCGACCATGATAATCGTCAACAGTGATCCAACTGTTGAAGGAATGCCGAAGTATGCCAAAACAGAGTTTATGGAATTGCCAATATCGGTGCTTGATGTCGGATTTGTGGCGGGAGAGACAGGGAGATCGATGGCTTTCTGCAGCAAGGGTAGCAGGGCTGTAAGGCCCAAGCCCTCGACCACTCCAGCCAGGATCAGGGCAAGCAGCGTCATCATGGTTTGCCTGGGATAGCCCCGGGCAAATTTGATCATCAAGTGCATTTTTGATTATCTGCTTTCTCTGGCCTCGAACCTTCAAAGCCTGATGATGGTTGATAAATATCTGGATATAATAACATTTTCATTGTCATTGGGAAAGCACATCACCTGAATCACTGCCATTCCCGAGGTTGTAATCGGAAATCCATTCATTAAATTTTGAATCCCTGATTGAATCATCTGAGAATAACAGACGTTTTTGCCAATAACTCAGGTTGTGCTGAATCGTTACGAATATATTTGAATAACTGATCATTTTCGATTTAGTGTACTATCTGGATGTCACTTAATGTGTCCCATTACAACGGTGGGCCTTTACCGGCAGGATATGTCTATTTTGTCCATTCCCCCAGAACAGTTACATGAACAGCCTCAAGAAGCGCCATTCCAGGTTTTCTGGGGAGGCCCCGACCGTCCTAAACGCCGCTTGCGAGATCTTCTGGAAGAGAGAATGCATGGGGTCCCCTCTCGTGGAGAAATCCTCTGGGTTACTTACTACTTTAGAGATGAAGGCCTGGCGAAGGCGCTTTTGCAGGCCTCTGAGCGAGGTGTCAAGGTTCGAGTTGTCATGGAGGGTCGTCCCCGCACTGAATCAGCCAACAGTCGAGTGCAAGAGCTTCTGGGTGGAGAGGGTGCGTTGGGGGGAGGGTTGCGAGCCCTCAGCCATCGCATAATCGACAACCGGTTCAGGAAAAGGTGTCGTCTCCATGAAAAGCTTTACTACTTCAGCCACCCCAGCCCTTGCGCCCTGGTGGGGACCTTTAACCCCTCCGGGAACCTCCCGGAAGATCCGGAGATCATTAAAGAGATCGGCGATCAGGATCGAGGGCATAACCTTCTGGTCGAAGTGTTGGATACAGTCCTCGTTCAGGGGCTCCATGCTCATGCACATCATATATCCCGGGCGACTCATGGTCCATGGGAGCGCTTCCTGCCGTCGTATAATCGGGTGATTGCTTCAGGGGAAACCCGCATTCTATTCTTCCCGAGGTCACGAAAGAAAGATTTTAACGAACTATTCGAGGGGTTGGACGCCAACTGCAGTCTGCGAATGGCTGTCTCCCACCTTAACGACCCCGGTATCTGCGAGCGACTCTTTGAGCTAGCCACTCAAGGCGTCTATATCGAAATCCTGGCTCATGATACGGAGCGGCGGGTGCCTGCGTGGGTTGAAGAACAGATGCTTGAAAACGGGATAATCTTCAATCGTTACGTCCATCCGGAAAATCTGCCAATGCATAACAAGTTTATGTTGATCGACACGCCGGATAGCCAATCGGTAGCTGTGGGGAGTATGAACCTTTCGGTGAGATCCCTTCACGCTAACCACGAACTTCTCATGATTTCAGAGGAACCTTTTCTCTGCCAGGTTTTGCGGCAGCGCTGGGACGAGATGTTGTCTGAGGTAAAGGCTTGAGGTTGACGAGGTGCTTGCTTGACAGGTTTGATCTCCAGGCGTTTATCCCTGTCCTTTGCTGTAAATGTATTCTGCCAGCTCCAAATCCCAGTAAGTATCGATACTGACCAGGTCCCCCTCCAGCACAAGTGCCCCGGTACGCTCCCCACTGATACTCTTTTGATCCAGAAGGCAGCTGCGTTTGATCGCGTAAGCAACGCCATTACGATGGTAAACAGGAACCAGTTGTTGTCGTGCAATGATTTTCTTGCCGTCCTGGTCATAATAGCCGAGCTGGCCATTTTTAACGGTAAGCTGCTTCAATGGGTGATTCTTGGAGTCTGTTTCGGAGACTGTCCAGACCGCATCCCAGTCATCGTCGATGAGCATATTGATCGTATCTTGAACATCTTCTGCTCGTCTCAGAGGAGAGGTCGGTTGCAACATGACGACAACATCATAATTCACCCCATCCAGACGCTCTGCTTCGACCAGAGCATGCGACAAGACTTCCAGATCAGAGATCCGGTCCCCGGAAAGCTCTTCGGGGCGATAAAATGGAACGTCGAGTCCAGATTCTCTGGCGACTGTGGCTATCCCCTCGGAATCAGTAGAGACAATGGCACGATCTATCCCTTGAATTTCGGCAACAAGGTGACCCACACGTGCGACCAAAGGGACGCCAAGAAAAGGCTGAAGGTTTTTGAGTGGGATGCCTTTGCTGCCCCCGCGTGCAGGACATACTACAAGAATACGCTGCCCCTTGATCATGACGCCTCCTGATTGAGCTTTATCAGTAGCCCTGGTAGTTCACTTAGCTTCTGCACAACAAGAGCGCTGGCTTTGGCAACTGACCTGCTGTCTCCATCGGCCATCGCCACAAAATGGCAGCCAAATTGTTCTGTCGCGTGCAGGTCGTCGGGCTGGTCGCCGACATGAACAATTTCATTCGACCTTGCCCCTGTTTGCGTGGAAATGTCTCTCAGATTGTCTGCTTTAGAAGCTTCTGCACCGTAGGCACATTGAAAAAAAAGGCCCCAGTTACGTAATTCCAGCAGTGCTCGCAGTGGCTCTACAGGCGTGGCCGAGTTAACGAATAAGAGGTAGCCCTTGTCGGTAAGCTCGTTAAGAGTCTGGGTCGCATCAGTCATCTCCGCGCAGGCGGCGATAGCGCTTTCGCACTGTGCTGTGTACTCATTTGCCAAGCGAGAGGCCCACGTTTTTACTGAGGACCCTTTTGGCATTAGCTCTCTGGAGATCAGGGTCTCGGCGATCTTATGCGTTTTTTCGTAGCGATCGGCTGCTGGCCAACGCTCAAACACTTCCGCCACGACTTCACCGGTTGGATCCCAGGGCCGGGCAACAGCAAAAAAAATTTCTCTTTTGATGGCGTTAGAATCGACCAGTGTGCCATCAAAATCAAAGACTACACATTTTATCATGCTCGCGAAGGTCCCGGCAGCTTGTAGAAGCATTGCCTTTAAACGTTGGTCTGGTGCCTTTAAGAGTTGATTTGAAAGCGTCCCCAATGATCCACGACAGTTTTTCTTTCAGCTCTGGCCAATTTATTGATGCTTTTATCCTCGTAGAAAGAATCATTGTCGTAGTCGCGGCTGGAGATCTCTTCGAAGACCACACCGTTCTCGCTCCCGAATGAGTGCCATACGCCCGGCATCACAACCACACTCTCACCGGGTACGAGTTTCCGGTGGTGACCGTCAACGGTACATTCAAGCTCTCCGTAAAGGACCTGGAAGGTTTCTTCTTTGCGGGCATGGTAGTGGGAGGGGTGTTTCTGCCCCGGCAATTGCACCACAAGCTTCTTGCAGTAATCGCGACTGACACATTCGATAAGGACGGCACCTGTTTCGAGGAACTTAGGAACGCCGTAATGATGCGAGTATTCAACCTTGAATTCCGGCCCAAGGTGGATTTTAGCTTCGTTAAGAAGAGCTTTGACGTCATGGACGGCGTGCTTAATGACCAGTTCTTCCTCCGATACAGGAAGGTTAACCTTGTCCTCGGAAATCGGTGCGTTAGCAGAGACATCTTTCAAGCTGGTGATCCCTGCTTTGAAATTGCCGCTGTCAAGCTGTCCATCATTGTAGGGAATCGCAAAATAAACCTGATCACTCTCGATGGCAGATCCTTTGCGGATTTTGGTTTTTGCGAAGACTCCTCGTTTCAGACCGTCAATGGCACTCTGCTCGGCATCTGAAGCGGGTTGGCGCTCTTTTGGGCCGCAAAGCAGCTGAGCCCTTTGCTTGGTCTCGATCCACTGGTCAGCCTGCTCCGGTGTCGATGAGTAGGCATTGAGCGGTGCTTCCTTGGTTGCAATCCCGACATGTCGTTCGAACAGCTCTGCGCCAAGGGCAACTGCCAACTGTACGGGTACCATATCTGACGGCGACTCATGCGTAGACCAACCGATGTGAATGCCTGGATAGCGGGAGCGCAGCAGCGCGATCTGATTCAAATTCATATTCTGATCGGGGGTAGGGTAGATGGCGACACAATGCATGATTGCGAAATGAACGCCGCGATGCTGGAAGAAGCTGACCAGGTTGTCAATATCCCGAAGTGTCAGGCCCCCGGTCGAGAAAATCACCGGCTTGCCTGCATTAGCGACTTTCTCCAATAGTGGCCAGTCTTTTCCAGAACAACTCGCCACCTTGATGATGTCGAAGTCCATGTCGTAAATGACATCGACAGAAGCTTCGTCAAACGGGGTGCACATGGAGACCAGCCCCTGGACACGCACCTCGTCAAGTAGCATCTGGTATTTGTCACGGAGTAGACGGGTCGACATGAAACGTTGGACCTGCTTATGGTCACTATTTTTCTGGTGGTCCGGGTGGATGAATGTGTCAAGTTGTCTGAATTGAAACTTCAGTGCGGCCCGGGCCTTACGATTTTTGACGACCTTGGCAAAGGAACGAACAATATTGAGCCCGTGCTTAACATCACCCTGGTGGTTGTTTGCCATGTCCAGGACGAAAAGATCTTTGAAATCAAATTTCTGGTCCACTTTGACCTCCGTTTATTGTGTCGCTTCCACTGTTAAAGCGTTCAGAGAATAACCTTTGCTATAGTCGATCGAGACGCGCTTACCCTCGTGGTTCGAAAGGTGTGCAGCAGCGACCACCAACATGGTGTCCAGACCACATTCCAGGGAGATACCGCTGTCTCCTCGCTCACCCTTGAGGATCGCATCAACGTGTTTGAGCTCGATGATGAAGTCATCAGGCCGTGTTTTCTTAATAAGCATTTCTTCTTTTGGATTGCCCCCATAGGCCCATTGCACAAGATCTTCGCTGCCAATCGCGATGTCGACGAAACCGTCCTTACCCTGGATACGGCCCCATTTGCGAGCGGGTTGGGTAATGACATCCTGAACCACACGACCGACAAGACCATTCTCTGTGCGCAGGTTCAATAGACATAACTTGTCGTAATCGAGCGTCTCTGTCTTTATGTATTCCAGGCTCGCCATGACCTCTGTAACGCGACCGGCACCAAGATTTCGTGAAAAATGTTGCCAGAGGTTGATGGCGTGGGAATGTTCACCGCTGGCACCGCCGCCTTTTTGCCAAAAGCCAAGATAGCTGTCCTGTGGACCGTCAAGCCAAGGGTGGGCGGTGAAAATGCCGCCCCAGTGCTCACGGAATTCAACGTCAAGGGTCTCGATAGAGCCAAGGTGAGGCATGAGTTCGACGGCCTTGTCGGCAGCTGTGCTGACAACGTGATTGTAGCCAACAAAAACTTCAACACCGGTTTCCGCGGCGAGTCGATATAATTCGTCGGCTTTTTCAAGGGCAGGAGTACAAAGTGGTTTTTCCACCAACACGGCTTTTGGCTTTTCACTGATCGCCTGAATAGCGAGATCCATATGTGAATCCGGTGGTGTACCGATGAAGATCAGATCGAAGCCTCCCTGGGGCGCTTCCGCAGAGGTGAAGAGCTGAATCGAATCATCCCATTGGCCGTAGCGTGCAGGATAAATATCTTCTTTCGTTCTTCGCAGGGCAGCGGGGTCTTTATCACATAAAGTGACCTGCCAGCCTAAACGTCGTGAGGCGTTTGCCAGGTGATTGCCGATGGAGCCAGCGCCGAGAATCTTGACATTGTACATAGATGGGTCTCTCCCAGAAAAAATCAGATTATTTGCGAATCCAGTATAGGTGCTCAGAGTGTTTTTCAACCTGCAGATCGTGGAACCGGTCGAGAAGCTGTCTGAACCGGTCGATTGTGCTCAGCATCTCTTCAGCGGTTATGCCGGGATAACGGTGGTCATGCAGAGCGATGTTGTTGCGATGCCCAGGCTTATTCATGTTGATCCGCTTCACATATGTTCTTCGTTTCGATTTGTACCAGCCACTGAAACGGTCCAGGACCGGGGGCGCCGGAGGTTGTTTCTCCCCGTACCCAGCCTCATCCAGCACGTCTATCATGCGATCCGCCGCCAAACGTCCTTCCAGAGCTGCAATGTGTGGCTCCATGGCGG
This sequence comes from Desulfuromonadales bacterium, assembly GCA_030640215.1. Lineage (GTDB taxonomy): Bacteria > Desulfobacterota > Desulfuromonadia > Desulfuromonadales > BM103 > M0040. Next base: position 1,480 of record DAOWJU010000330.1, on the reverse strand, counting down.
CTTTCCTGGTTGCGTAATCGAGTGGGCCTATTTCCTCATTGACGATTGATCGAACTGTACTTAGCAACTCATCAATGGTTGAGACGCGACGGCTGACATCGCCGGTGATGGCGAAATCATATTCTTCGACAGCTTCCGGCTCGTAATTAACGCCAGCCGTACCAAGTATTGCTGATTCCACCAGGGTCGTGCAGCCATTGGCAACCACCGCTTTGGCCGCCATCAGCCAGGGATGGACATTGCCTTCGTTGGTGATGACCAGGTTAGGGCGGTCTTTGGCAACATCCAGCCAGCTTTGATGGCTCTCGGAAGGATGGGGCCGCAAAATGACTGTGTAGTCAGCAAAAGTGTCACAAAGCACTGGCAACATCTTTTTAAAATGCTCAAAGATAGCAAGCTTGTGACGACCTTTACCTATGTCGTAAGGCTCCGTCTTTCCAGGCTTCTTACCTTCGACAGCTTGCTTCAGCTCACCAAGCTCCGGGTAGTAGTGATTAACCTTGCTGAAGTTAGTATTGATGAGGATGAACTTCCCGAACCGTTCCCTGATAACCTCAGCCTCTGGCCGGTAAAACTCACGAAGCTCAGGGCGCAACAGGTCTATCCTTGGGTTGCCGGTGACCTTTATCGGTGTGTTTGCGTAACCATCGAAGGAACGAAAAGCCCTTGCATTGTCTTCTCCCCAAGTGGTCAGAAAGGCAATGCGCTTCATTGCCACAGAGGAGAGCCGCCAACGATGGTAGATCGCGTCCGGCTCCCGCAAAAGCCCTTCCTCGTCCCAGGCTAAAATGTCGTGGCCGAGCTGATTGAGGATTTTAAACATGCGTATGCTGCGCGTCTTCATGCTTTTAGCCATGTAGACGCCGCGCGGGATTGAGTCCACCACAAAGTGGATATAGGCACGGGAGCCGATCAGAACCGGGTAGCCACGCTCTGCCGCCACACATGAAAGCAGAATCTTGGCGTCCATTTCACGGACCTGATTCTCAACCGGCATGATAATCGTAGAGGGTGATGCTCCCATCAATAACTTTTCCTTATGAAACCCTTCAAGTTTATCCTGATAAAACGCTTACTCTGACACAGCCAACAGTTGCTGTATCTCGGCAAAGACTTCCAGAAGACAATTGATTTGCTCAGGTGTATGAGCTGCACTGATGCTGCACCGAAGTAAACTCATGCCTGCTGGGGCCGCCGGTGGAAAAACCAGGTTGACATAGACCCCTCGCTCAAGCAGCTCCTTCCAGGCAATGATCGTCTTTTCTTTGGTCGGGACACGTATCGCAATGATTGGACCGGGATCAGGGCCAAGTTCAAAGCCCAGCTTCTTGAGACCCTGATATAACAGGTCAACATTCTCCCAGAGTTTGGTGCGTAGCTGTGGTTTGGATTGAACGACCCGCAGGGCTTCGCGCACAGATGCAATGGTGGCGGGTGATGGTGAAGCGGTAAAAACATAAGAGCGACTGACGTATCGAAC
>DAOWJU010000322.1 GCA_030640215.1 Desulfuromonadales bacterium | reverse complement strand
TGCAGGATAATGGTGCGGATATTATCATCGGCATCAGCACCCCTGATCGATTCCGCAATCCCGGCGTACATTTCTGGAGTAAGAGCGTTCTTTTTCTCCGGTCGGTACATTTGGATACAGAGTGCCGAATCGACACGTGAGATTTTTATCTGTCCTGTCATCTTCAACAATCCTCGTCCTTAATGATTCGCACTAACGGTCAAAGGTTAGCCAGCAAATGTCCAAGCTTTTCCTGCTTGGTTTTCAGGTAGTAGATATTGTTATCTGTCGGCTCGGACTGAATTGCAACCCGCTCAACAACCTCGAGGCCATAGCCCTGCAAACCGACCATCTTCTTCGGATTGTTGGTCAACAAGCGAATCTTCTTCACCCCAAGGTCGGCCAGCATCTGTGCACCGATTCCGTAATCACGCAGATCGGCATCAAAGCCCAGGGATTCATTAGCTTCGACCGTATCCTGCCCCTGATCCTGCAGGGAGTAGGCTTTCAGTTTGTTGATCAAGCCAATACCGCGTCCTTCCTGGCGCAAATAGAGAATCACTCCGCTGCCATTTTCAGCGATCTGGCGCATAGCGACCTGAAGTTGATCACCACAATCACAGCGTTGCGAACCGAAGATATCTCCGGTCAGGCACTCGGAATGGACCCGAACCAGCACCGGCTGTTGTGGATCGATCTCTCCTTTGACCAATGCCAGGTGCTGTGACTGGTCGACATCGTTTTCATAGGCCAGCAACCTGAACTCGCCACCATACGAAGTCGGCAGAAGCGTTTCCGCAGCTCGGTGCACCAACACTTCTTTCTGGAACCGGTAAGCAATCAGATCTTCGATTGAAATGATCTTCAGCCCATGTTTCAGCGCAAAAACTTTAAGCTGCGGCATCCGTGCCATGGTTCCATCATCGTTCATGATCTCGCAGATAACACCCGCCGGCTTAAGTCCGGCGAGACGAGCCATGTCGACCGATCCCTCCGTCTGGCCAGTACGCACCAGCACCCCACCCTGCTTCGCCCGTAAGGGAAAGACATGACCGGGACGGGCCAGATCGGCAGCACTCGAATCGTCGGCAACGGCCACCTGAATGGTTCGGGCCCGATCGGCGGCAGAAATGCCGGTCGTGACACCAGTTTTGGCCTCTATCGAAACCGTAAATGCGGTCCCGAAAGAGCAGGAATTATCACTGACCATCGGCGCTAATTGCAGATGATCTGCCCGCTCTTCGGTCAGCGACAGGCAGATCAGCCCCCGCCCTTCCCTGGCCATAAAATTGATCGCTTCAGGAGTAACCTTTTCTGCTGCAATAATCAGATCGCCTTCGTTCTCCCGGTTCTCATCATCAACCAGTATGACCATCTTTCCTTGGCGGATATCTTTTATAGCTGCTTTTATCTTGGCTCGGGGCACTGTCTCACTCCTCTTGCGACAATTGTTACTGAGAGAATAACCACTCTTTGGCAGCTTCTTCTTCTATATAGATTGGCATATTGATTTTTCCGTAATGACTGATCACGGCATTAGCCAGACTTGTGGTGGCGTCATCATTCGCAATCACAGCCGTCGCACGAAAATAAGGGTTACAGGATTCCGTCAAATTTATCATCTCATGAGTCACCTCATCGGCGACTTTCAGACCTTTAAGATCGACAAGGCCAACAATTGATTTTTTGGGCATCCTCGTGACCATAGAGCTGAAGTATTCAATGACCTTTTTTACCTCTTCGGCATTATCAAGCTCCGAAAGGTCGAACTTCAGTATCATTTTTTCACCATGTCGCAAGAAACTTGCTCGCTTCATAATCTCTGCACGCTTTAATGTTGTCATCTGTCCCTCTCAATCCAAGAACTGTCTAAAGGGGCTGCCCTATTGCAGCTACCCCGCCCCCCCCTGGGGACCCAAAAAGTTCCTAAAGGATTTAAACATTGTTCTTCTTTTTTACTTTAGAAACTGACTGAGGTTTTAAACTGATAGAGAATCCAGTCTTTTTCTGCACCATCGGGATTCTGGAAGTTAAAGGCAGTGCCCATACCGTCATTGAAGTTGACTCCAGCTTTGATAATCCAGTAATCGTTGATATCAAAGCGAGTATTGACAGACCAAGTTTTTTGCCAGGCATAGAATTTCTCGTCACCCGGTGCACCACTGAAACGGTCGCCATCCTTATCGTTACTGTCGGGATAATACTCCGAATAGTTAACCTCACTGGCAAACCAGTCTGTGAATTGATAGGCAGCACTGAGATACCAACCTTCCGGTTCTGAGGTTCCGCCACCCACGAGGTTTCCTGCCACGTAAAAATCGGTGGGAATCTCTGTGTTGCGGTATTCTCCGGCCAGAATCAAATTATCCCAAATGTATTCAGATCCGATCACCCAACTGTTAAGGTATGTAACCTTTTAATAGTTCATGCATTAGCTTTCATTCCTTTTCCTAAAGAGCTAATAAAGCAAGTCATTTTATTGTTTGGGCATCAAGGCCTCAGCAACGACTTCGGCGACATCCTTGACCTGAACCTGTTCATTACCAAGGTCTTTCAAACCGTCTTCCATCATCGTCATACAGTAGGGACAACTGACGCAGAGCGTATCTGGTTTCTGCTCCAGAGCTTCTGACACCCGGTTGCGGTTGATCCGTTCTCCGGTCAGCTCTTCCATCCACATCCGACCGCCACCGGCACCACAGCAGAAACCGTTCTCGCGACTGCGACCAAACTCGGCAGGGGCGTTGCCGGTTGCGGCTTTGATCACGTTGCGTGGCGCATTGTAGGTGTCGTTATGGCGACCCAGGTAACAGGAGTCGTGAAAAATGGTTTTGCCCAGTTCGGCATTGCGCGGCAGTTTCAACTTTCCGTCCTGGATCAATTTTTCAATCAGTTCGGTATGGTGGATGACTTCGAGCTCCAGACCGTACTGACGATAATCGTTTTTCAAGGTGCTGAAACAGTGTGGACAAGCGGTCACAATCTTGCTGACCCCTTTTTCAATAAACATCTCGACATTGGCTTTTGCCATCTTGTCGAATACGTACTCGTTGCCCAACCGCCGCAGACTGTCACCGCAACATACTTCCTCTTTACCAAACATGCCCCAAGTGATACCGGCCTGATCCATAATAGTCGCCACAGCGACTGAAACCTGTTTTGCGCGAGTATCGAATGCTCCAGCACAGCCGACAAAAAAGAGGTATTCGGTTTTATCAACAGAAAAAGGCCGCTCGCCAAGCAAGGAGCTCCACTTACCCCGATCAGCAGGCGCCATTCCCCATGGGTTCGAGCGCTGCTCGGCATTCTCGAAGAAAGTGAGTAATTCCTCTGGAAACTCGGCCCTCTCCTGCACCAGATGACGACGCATCTTGACGATTTTAGGCATCTGCTCGATCAGCACCGGACAGACGTTGACGCAGGCGCCACAGGTGGTACAGGACCACAGCGCCTCTTCAGAGCTGGTCCCTTCTCCTTGCTCCTCGGCAATCATCGGCAGCTCCCCCGAAAACCCGTCTTTCAGGGTCGGGCCGTTTGCCATCAGGTTAACCTTGATATCGTGAACAATGCGACGCGGGTTGAGTGGCTTACCAGTGATGTGAGCCGGACAAACGTCCTGGCAACGACCGCACTCAGTGCAGGTCAGACTGTCGAGCAGGTCCTTCCAGCTGAAATGTTCCACTGCACCGACGCCGAAGCGTTGTCCCTTCTCAAAAATCTCGCGCAGCTGAGTGTTCGGCTGTTCCAGGCTGCAAAGATAAGTATTGGGGATAGCAGTGAGGATATGCATATGTTTACTGCGCGGCAAAACGTTCATAAAGACCAACAACACCACAGCATGCACCCACCAAGAGGCAAGCGCCACACTCTCAAGAGACGCGACAGAAAGGCTGGCAAAAACTTTGCCGAACAAAGCCGAGATGGGTCGGGAGGCAGCAGCCTCGCCAAGTGCGATCTGCGCCCCGTGCAGCATGAAAAAAGCGATCATCAGGGAGGCGATCATGCCCAGAATCAGCAGAGCTTCACCGCTGCGGGGTGAGGAATACTCATTGCCCAGATAATCAGGAGCGAAGAAGAGTCGACGGGCGAAAGCGATGGTGACGCAAGCCAGTGTCAGCAGCGACACGGCATCGAAGACATAAGCCAGGCCGTAATGCAGGGGCGTCGGCAGCAATGCCAGAGAAACCGAAGGAAACAGTCCTTCAAGCAGAAACTCACCATTCGCCAGAGCCAGCAAGAGGAAGGCCCAGAAGAGTAAGGAGTGATTGAGCCCGAATGGTCTTTGGACAACCCTTTTCTGAGCGAAGGCATAGGTGAGCATTTTGGCAAAACGCGCCCCGGCACGATCGGTGCGATTCTCTGAGGTGCCCAGAGAAATCAACTGTAGCCTCTGGTAGCAGCTGTAACAAAAGAACAGCACTGAAACAGCGAACAAGGGGATATATATGGTTTGATTAATCGACATGATGAACCTCGTTTATTCCTGTAATAATGACTTCGAATCAGGCGGCAGCCTGCGGCGAGCCGCTGCTATTCTGCTTTTTTAATCCACGGATATACTTTGTCAACTCTGGCACCACCTGAAACAGGTCGCCGACAATACCGTAGGTCGCGACCTCAAAGATCGGTGCCTCCGGATCGCGGTTGATGGCAATGACGACATCCGAATCCTGCATACCAACCAGATGCTGAATCGCTCCGGAAATGCCGCAGGCGATGTAGATCATAGGGCGAACTGTTTTGCCGGTCTGACCCACCTGGTGGCCGAGCGGCATCCAACCGGCATCGACCGCGCTGCGCGACGAACCCACCACAGCACCAAGTTCATCAGCAAGCTCCTGCAGGATGGCAAAATTATCCTTGCCCATCATGCCCCGGCCACCAGAAACGATGATCTCGGCAGCGGCCACATCGACCTGGTCCGCGCCGCTCTTGTTCATGATCACTTCCAAAACTTTGACCAGAACGCTCTCTTCAGTCGGTGCAAAGGATTCACGAATGACTTGCCCGCGACGACCTTTCTCATATTCAGCGGCTTTCATCACATGGGGGCGCACAGTGGCCATTTGCGGCCGGTACTTGTCGCACATGATGGTTGCCATGATATTGCCGCCAAAGGCTGGACGGGTCTGGGCCAGGTTGCCGTGATCATCGATAGCCAAACCAGTGCAATCAGCAGTCAGGCCCGTCTCCACCACGGTCGCAACCGATCCTGCCAGGTCGCGGCCTTGACCGGTGGCACCCATCAGGATGATTTCAGGCTTGTGTTTGTCAATCAGATGGCAGAGTGCATCAGTAAATGGTTCGGTCCGATAGTTGGCATAGACCGCGTTATCCATCACGATGGCGGTGTCGGCTCCATAACCATAGGTCTCGGCACGAAGACGATCGATAGCGTGACCGATAATCACCGCAGTCAGCTCTACCTTGAGGGTGTCGGCCAGTTCGCGGCCGGTGCCGAGCAATTCCCAGGAAACCTTGGCCACCTCGCCGGCAGTCTGTTCGATAAAGACCCAGACGCCCTTGTACTGAGCAAGTTTTTCCCGCAATGCTTGTTCTTCCGGATCGAGTTCTTCTGTAGCGGAGCCCTTTTGCGCTTCCCAGAGTTTGAGCAGCTCCAATTCTTCGGGGGTATAGAACATCTCCAGCGCATCGACGGCGCAAACTTTGATGCATTTGATGCAACCGATGCATTTATCCTGATCAACGGCCAACAGTTCACCGGCATCGTTCAATGTGATGCAATCAACCGGACAGGCACTGGCGCAACGTTCTCCGCAGGCGACGCACTTGCCTTCCAGGACGCGAGCTTTACCACGTGGCTTCTTTATTTTCTTTTCAGTCATAGCCTTCACCCCTAATATCAGTCTTTTAAACCGCCAAAAGATCCTTGGATAACAGTTTGTCAATCAACAGTTGGGCAGTCCCTTCTGGGTCAGTGACACCATCGCCGATAATCTCGCCCTGATCACGATCCGGGGAAAAGATTTTACTCACCCAGGTCGGTGACCCCTTCAAACCAACGGTTTCGACATCAAGCTTCAAGACACTGTTGTCCCAGGTCTTGACCTCAATCTCTTCGGCAGCCAGACGCATCGGCACAGTGGGATAACGCGGCTGGTTGATCTCACGCACCACGGTGATCATCACCGGCAGTGGCGCTTCGACGATTTCGTAACGGCCTTCGAGTTTGCGCCGCACCTGGATCGTTCTCTGATCAAGATCGAGATGCTCGATGCGGTCGACCAGCGTCAACTGGTGCAGACTCAGACGCGACGCAATCCCAGGGCCGACCTGAGCGGTATCGCCATCAATCGTCTGCTTGCCGCAGAACACAATGGCCAGATTGTCGTCTTGAGACAATCGCTCAATCGCGGCGGAGAGCGCACAACTGGTAGCTAGGGTGTCGGCTCCGCCAAAACAGCGATCCGAAATCAGAATAGCGTCGTCGACACCAACCGCACAGGCTTTGCGCAGGGTGGCTTCGGCGTTGGGTGGCCCCATAGACAGGGCAACACTACGCACGCCGTACTCATCCCGTAACCGCAGGCTCTCTTCAAGCGCGTGGGTATCGTAGGGGTTCATGATGAACGGGATACCTTCACGAATCAGGGTGTTGGTGACCGGATCGATCTTCACCTGGGTGGTGTCTGGAACCTGTTTGATGCAAGAGATAACCAACATGTTATTTATCCTTCTTTGAGAGCAGACATATTTGTCAGATATTCATGCTCTCTGATTAACTGTAGTTTGCGACGCATAAAACAAGAAAGGCTGCTTCCTGACTTTTTTGCCAACTGATCCAGGATTGCCTTCTCTTCACTGTTCACCCGGAAGGTGACGACGTGCCGTACCGGGTCTTCTGAATGTCTTGCCATAGCTTAGTCCTCTTACCGCTCCATGGTATTCACGTTAAGTTTCATTATTTATTGCCGTCTGCGCCTCATCTGAGTCCAGACGTTGCTGAAGGCATCACGTTCCCTGCTCATAGCCAGTGCAGGCGCCACCTTCAGGGGGAGACCCCAGGTTACTGAATGGAAATGAAAAACTGAAATGACAGCAGCGTAAACCAGATCACAGTGCATCAGCATGATTGTGCCTACACAAACTGCGGCAATAGCCGTGGGGTTTTATCTGCGACAAAGCACTCAGGAAAATATTGTGTGGATATCTCTTGTCAGGAGTCGCACCATTACGAACGTTGTTGAGATCGTTGCCGCTTGTAAAACAGTTGTCCG
>DAOWJU010000038.1 GCA_030640215.1 Desulfuromonadales bacterium | reverse complement strand
TGGGGATCTCCGAGCCACTAATCATCAGAACCGGAAGATGTCTCAGTTCATACTCCTCACGGATGTTGCGGAGTAGGCGCATACCGTTCATATTTGGCATTTTCCAGTCGGTGATCACCAGATCGACGGGTTGCCTGGTCAATATTACCAATCCTTCATAACCATTGCTTGCTTCGAGTACCTTGAAGCCGTTTGTGCCTAGGGCTGTACTGAATAATTTTAAGATAGATGCCTCGTCATCGATGACGAGAATGGTCTTACGGGTCTCTGATACATTCATGGGTTCATTGCCTGCTCTGTATGTTTTTTCCTGTTTTAAATGCTGACTATTTACTCGCTATTGGCTCATCACCAGTCTTCCATGCAAACAGACTTTGTTGTTCGTATGGGAGACTGGTGATGTACGTACCTGTAAAGTGGGGATGTTACGATTATACTAATCAACGACTTAAGGCTTAATAGTTTCAGAGTTTTTTAACCGGTGAGATCACTCCAAAACATTCTATTTGCAGATGAATAAGGTCACAATAGAAGATGCGTTCACAATTTAGCGAAAGGCTGTGAAGAAAGGTTGACAATTGAGTGCGCTTACGTTTTTCCATTAATGACTGCACAGGGGCCAGCCTTTTTTATTGAGCAGCGCGGGTCTAATACCCCGCCACTTGCGGCGTTATAAAACCAAGACTATGGAAAAATACCCCGCTTTCGCGAAGCGAAAGTCGAGCTTAAGCGAGATGGCTTGCCGCGGGGAATTTTATTGTGAAATTGCGAAACAGCCGATTCCTGTTTAAATGTTAAAAACATTTCTATACAGGGAGGAAATCATGAAGCAAATATTGGTTCTTATCTTTAGTGTCTGCTTGATAATGGCGCCTGTTGCTGCCATCGCAAAAAAATCTGGAAAAGGGCAAGGCAACAGACCAACGCCGAATGAATCTGCTTACGAGAATGCTGCGGACAATGCCAAATTCAAACGTGGTGAAGATTGGCAAGGTGGTCAAGGTAAGCAGAAAGGTGAGAACAGGATAGAGGGGTTAGACGAAAACGAAAAAAAATATAAGGAAAAAGACCGTGAAAAAAAGAAGCATAAGGGCGGCAAGCATGATGCTGATATGGACGATGATGGCAAAAAGAAAATGAAAAAGTCTAAGGGTGATAAAGATGGCGATGTTGAAGACAATGGATTAGATGAGAAGGTAAAAAAATCTAAAGACAAGGATCGCGACAAAGAAAAGCGGTCCAAGAAGAAGGGCAAAGACGATCAGGATGGAACCGACATTGATGATGCCGGTAAAAAGAAAATGAAGAAGTCGAAGAGTAAATAAAAGAACGAAGCTGACGTGTGTGATGTTTCTTAAGCATATTGTTTTGCCTGTAAAGGCCCCTTAACCGGGGCCTTTTCTATGACTACCTTTGGAAAATTGCCAACTCAGGAATTGTCTGCTGTGCAACCTTCAGCAGGCCATTAAGGGCCTTAAAGGGATGTGATCCTTGATTGGTGATACCTGGCCCATTCAACCTGAGCCGACACGGTTCTGTGGCTGTGATGATGAGTTGACCGCTGGTGTTGACCGTGAATCTGCCGTCGACGCCAAGAATGTGGTCGCGGCTGTCGCCTGTCTGGGTGATCCAGCACCGGCCTTGACGACAGGTAATGTTGATACCCTGTATGTCCTCGCCAAGATCAAGCATCTCTTGTTTGCCTAGAAGTAGTTCCATGACAAGCCCCTTTCGTTGTTGTTGATGTCTGGAATTCGTTGACGCCTGATATTAAAGCGTGTTTCACGCGCTGGTGCCAGATACAGTCCTTTACAATTGTAACCATCACAGATAGGTTGTTTAGAGACTGTGACCGTTAATGAATGTGGGAACTGTATCTGTTCGCTTGGTAGGCAAGCTGGTAGAAGTAGAAGGCAAGCAGGAGTGGATTTATATCAGGGAGGCAACGATGATTGACGTTGAGGTGAGGCTTGGTATTGGGGAGAGACAAAGAGAAAAAATCCCGCTTTATGAGGAAGTTGCCGGTAAAATTAACTTTCTGATCGAGCAGGGTACTATGCGCCCTGGTGATCGTGTTCCATCAATACGCAACCTGAGTAAGCAGTTGCAGGTCAGCATCAATACAGTCAAAGAAGCCTATAGCCTGCTTGAAGACCGCTGCATGCTCGAGGCCCGTCCGCAATCCGGTTATTATGTGCGCGCACGTCTGCCAGAGTTGCCTGCTGAGCCGGTGGTTGACCATCCGACAATCAACCCTTCTGAGGTCAGCCTTTCCAAGATCTACCAGATTGTCATGCGTGACTTGCTCAATCCGAATCTGCTGCAACTGGGTATCGCCATTCCTAATCCCGAATTGCTGCCGATTGAAAAACTCAACCGCATGCTGGCTCGAGAAACCCGTCGTTTCCCTACTCAATCTGTTGCCTATGAACTGCCACCAGGTAATCTGCGTTTGCGCAAGCAGATTGCTCAGCGCCTGCTGCTCTCCGGTTGCACTCTCAGCCCGGACCAGATTGTAATCACATCCGGTTGCGTTGAAGCTGTCGTTCTGGCTCTGCGGGCTCTTTGCAAGCCGGGTGATGCGGTGGCTATCGAGACGCCGGTCTACTTTAATTTTCTTCAGATGATTCAGGACTTAGGCCTTAAGACCCTCGAAATCCCTGCTTCACCACGTGGTGGCATCAGTCTGGAGGCTCTTGAATATGCCTTGGATCGCAATGCGGGTGAAGTCAAGGCGTGTATTGTTATCTCTAATTTCAACAATCCTCTAGGCGGCCGCATGTCCGATGAAGACAAGCTGCGCCTGGTGAGGATGCTTGAAAATCATCAGGTGCCGTTGATTGAAGATGATATTTATGGCGACCTCTCATACAGCGATGAACGACCTTCGGTGGCCAAATCCTTTGACAAAACCGGCAACGTGCTGCTCTGCTCCTCATTCAGCAAAACCGTGGCTCCGGGATATCGGGTCGGTTGGGTCGCTGCCGGACGCTACCAGGAACAGATTGAGCGCGGCAAGATGTTGGCCAATGTTGCGACAGCAAGCCCAACCCAGTTGGCCCTTGCGGAGTTTCTGGCCAACGGCGGCTATGAGCACCATCTCCGTTCTGTTCGCAGAGTTTATGCGCGTCAGTCGGCAAAAATGAGTGATGCTATCGGACGTGCTTTTCCATCAGGGACACGAGTATCACGTCCTCAAGGCGGTTTCGTTCTCTGGGTGGAGATGCCGGAAGGTGTTGATTCGTTAGTTCTGTACAAGAAAGCCAAGGCTCAGGGGATAACCATAGCTCCAGGATCGATATTTTCGGTTGATGGCAAGTACCTCAACTGTATCCGACTCAATGCTGCCTGCTGGAACTCAGCAGTCGAAGTTGCAATTGAAACACTTGGTCGTTTGGCTACAGAGCAACTTACAGCAGCACCAGGTAATTAAGGCATGACCAACTTTCTCTTTTACGCAATTACAATCCTGATTTGGGGCTCTACCTGGTTGGGGATCAAATTTCAACTTGGCACGGTTGATCCCGCTCTGTCGGTGGCCTATCGTTTTGCCTTGGCTGCGTTGATTCTGTTTGTCTGGTGTCTGGTACGCCGTCTGCCCATGAGATTCTCCCGAGGGGCTCACTTTTACATCGCTCTGCAAGGGGTTTTCCTCTTCTCCGTGAACTATCTGCTCTTCTATCTCGCCGAGCTACAGATCACCAGCGGCCTGGCGGCAGTCGTTTTCTCCACGATCGTGGTCATGAACTTGCTTAATGGACGGTTGTTTCTGGGTACTCCGGTAGAATTGAAAGTCCTTTTCGGCGGGGCTCTGGGAATGGTCGGTCTGCTTCTGCTCTTCTGGCCGGAGATGGAGGCGGTCAACTTTTCCGGTCCTGTGGTCGTTGGTGTGCTGCTCAGTTTCGCCGCAACCTACCTGGCATCACTCGGCAATATCATCTCTGCCCGCAACCAGCGTCTTCACTTACCTGTTGTACAAACCAATGCATTTGGTATGGCTTATGGTTCACTCTGCATGGCGTTGGTTGTACTCATCAGTGGAGCGCCTTTAACCATTGATCTGTCGGCAAC
>DAOWJU010000018.1 GCA_030640215.1 Desulfuromonadales bacterium | reverse complement strand
CCAGGGTGATAGTGGCATCGTTGCCGACCACCTGAGCGCAGACCTGCATCATACTCTCCGCCATGACCGGGTTGACCTTGCCGGGCATGATCGAGCTGCCCGGCTGGACCGTGGGTAGCTGTAGCTCGCCGAGCCCACAGCGTGGACCGCTGGCCAGGAAGCGGATGTCGTTGGCGATCTTAAAGAGAGCGACAGCCGTGGTGTTCAGAGCACCACTGGCAGCGACTACCTGCTCTTTGCCAGCCTGGGCGGCAAAGTGGTCTTTTGCCTCTCGCAATGGCAGTTTGGTCACTTCGGCCAGCCCGGAAATTACTTTCTGGGCAAACTCTGGATGCGTGTTGAGACCGGTGCCGACGGCCGTGCCACCGAGGGGAAGCTCGCAGAGGCCATCCATGGCCCGCTCAAGTTCGCTAGTAATCAGAGTCACCTGGCGGAAGTAACCACCGAAGATCTGGCCGAGACGAATCGGTGTGGCATCCTGCAGGTGGGTGCGGGCGATGGTGACGATATCGTCGAACTCGCGAGCTTTTTTACCCAGCGTCTTGCACAGGTCGCCAAGCGCCGGTAGCAGATGCTGGTTAATTTCCACGGCTGCGGCCAGATGCATGGCGGTCGGGATAACGTCGTTGCTCGATTGGCCGTAGTTGACATGGTCGTTGGGGTGCACGGCTCGACTGCCGAGCGGTTCATCAAGGAGTTGACAGGCCCGGTTGGCAATCACCTCGTTGGCGTTCATGTTGGTGCTGGTGCCGGAGCCGGTCTGGAAGATGTCGAGAGGGAAGTGATCGTCCAGATCGCCAACAATGACTTCTTCGGCTGCATCCATGATCGCCAGGGCCACACGTTCATCGATCAGGCCAAGCTCACGGTTGACTTGCGCCGCATGTTCCTTGACCATGCCGAGCGCGCGTAGAAAAGGGCGGGGAAAACCGACACCAGAGATCGGGAAATTATCTCGGGCTCGTGCGGTCTGGGCCCCATAAAGAGCGCCTGATGGCACAATCATACTGCCCATGGAGTCCTGCTCGGTGCGGGTTGCAGACATTTTAAATCTCCTTTATCGGATGGTGCCATGAGGCATCTTCCTGAAATCATTAATAGTTTTAACGTCTTCAGCATATCAATAGAAGCGCAGCTGTCAATGGCTTTAGGCTCTTCAAAAAGATTTTAGTATCGCTAAATATTTCTCTTGGTTAAAATGACGGCTTATGTCGACCCTTGCCTTTACATTAATCCTCTTCTCCGCGCTGATGCATGCGTTCTGGAACCTGCTGGTCAAACGCAGTCAGGACAAGACCATCTTCATCTGGTGGATGTTCGTCGCCTCCGGCAGCCTGATGGTCATGGCTCTGCCGATGGTTGGAACTTTTCCTTTGCCCTCATGGCGCGTCGTCGGCCTGGCCGCGATTGGTGGCGTTTGCTTCATGCTCTACCACCTCTTTACCGGACGCGCCTATCGCAGTGGCGACTTGTCGCTGATTTATCCGCTGGCACAGACTTCGATGTTCTGGGTGCCGGTCTGGGGTGTTCTCATTCTCGGCGAACAGGTCTCTGCTCTTGGTTTGGCAGGGATTGGCCTGATTCTGTTCGGCGTCTACTCGATCCAGTTGCGTGCGCTGGCCTGGGGTGAGGTGGTCCGGCCTTTCCGTAACTTGCGCGATCCGGCGGTGTTGGCGGCCCTGGTCGCTGGCTTTATCTATTCGGTCGGATCGGTGATCGATAAGACCGGGGTCATGCTCTACTCACCCTTCCACTTTACCTTCATGCTGGTCGCTTTCATGCTCTTGTTCATGACCCTGAACGTCATGCGGGCCAAGTACCGGGGCCGGGTCATGGCGGAATTCAGAAACAGCCGCCCCCTGGTACTCATCTCGGGTCCGGTCATCATGGCATCCTTCCTCTCCTTCCGTTACGGCCTGCAGTTGACACCGATGAGCTATGCCGTGCCGGTACGCCAGGTCAGCTTGCTGATCGGTGTGCTGATCGGTGTGCTCTTCCTCGGTGAAGCTTGCGGTCGGATTCGCTTCGTTGCCGCACTGCTGGTCCTCGCCGGAGCTGCTCTCATTCGCCTCAGTTAAGGGACTGTCCCCATCGCATCCCCCGTTCCGATTAACCTTTGCGTCCTCCGCGTCTTTGCGTTAAAACTTAGCTATGAAAAACATCGCCAATTTCCTCTTTGAAGCCGGTATGCTCAAGCGCACACCGCGCACCGGGTTTCAGTTCCTCGGCTCTGGTGCTGAATCGGTGGCCGAACATATTTTCCGTACCAGCCTGATCGGTTACACCCTGGCTCAACTTGATGATGAAGCTGATGCCGGGCGGGTCGTGTTGCTCTGTCTTTTCCACGACATTCCCGAAGCACGCACCGGTGATCTGAACTATGTAAACAAGAAGTACGTCAAGGTTGATGAGCGCAAGGCGGTTGAGGATCTCGCTCGCACCCTGCCCTTTGGTGATGATTATCGCAGCCTGCAATATGAGTTCATGGCTAAAGAAACCCGCGAGGCACACATCGCCCACGACGCCGATCAGCTAGAAATGATCCTGGCGCTCAAAGAGTACAAGGATCTTGGTAATCGCTACGCCGACGAGTGGTACCCGGTCACGCTCAAGCGACTGCAGACTGAGATGGCAAGAACCCTGGCGGAAACAATCTGGACCACCGATTCAACCCGTTGGTGGTTCGATGATGATACCGAGTGGTGGGTTAAGGGTGAAAAGTAAGCGGTGAAAATGTGCAGTGAAAAGTGAAAGGTAAAAGGTGGAAAGTCAGAAGGACCAAGGCTTGACCCTGATCTCAAGAGGTGTTAGAACTCCTTACTCTTGTGCTGAAATATGGTTTTCAGCTCTACCTTTTGCTTTGCACATTTCACTTTTAACCAAAACGGCGGAGCTGTTTTCATGCTCGATCTTAAATTTTTGCGTGACAACCTGGATGAAGTCGAACGACGCTTGACCACCCGTGGTGGTGCTGTTGATCTCAGCGATTTTCGCGAACTCGATGCCAACCGTCGTACTTTACTCAGCGAGGCGGAAAGTCTCAAGGCTGAACGCAACCAGGTCTCTGCTCTGATTGGCAAGACCAAGGACAAGAGCCAGGTGCAGGGTGAAATCGCCCGCATGAAGGATGTTTCGACCCGCATCAAGGAGCTCGACGAGTCGCTTCGCCAGGTCGAAGAAAGCCTCAAAAACTTGCTTCTGACCCTGCCGAACCTGCCCGATGTAGCCTGCCCGCTCGGCCAGTCTGAAGCAGACAATCCAGAAATCAGCACTTGGGGAGAACCGACCCAACTCGGTTTTGAGCCCAAAGCCCATTGGGATCTGGGTGAAGATCTCGATATTATCGATTTCGAACGCGCTACCAAAATTGCCGGTGCCCGTTTCTCCCTTTCCAAGGGAGCCGGTGCCCGTCTTGAGCGTGCTCTGACTAACTTCATGCTCGATACTCACACAGAGGGTGGCAAGTACACGGAAGTGTTGCCGCCTTTCATGGTCAATCGCGATACCATGACCGGAACAGGTCAGTTGCCGAAATTTGAAGCAGACCTGTTTCACATGGATGATCCGGATTATTTCCTGATCCCGACCGCAGAAGTTCCAGTGACCAATATTTTCCGCGAGGAGATTCTGGATGGCGCACAGCTGCCAATCTGCTACACGGCCCACACGCCCTGCTTCCGCAAAGAAGCTGGTGCCCATGGTCGTGATACACGTGGCCTGATCCGCCAGCATCAGTTTAACAAGGTCGAACTGGTCAAGTTTGCCCGTCCGGAAGATTCTGAAGCTGAACTGGAAAAACTGCTCGCTGATGCCGAAGGTATTCTGCAGGCACTCAAGTTGCCCTATCGGGTGGTTGATCTCTGCACGGCCGATATAGGTTTCTCCGCGTCACGTACTT
Organism: Desulfuromonadales bacterium; assembly: GCA_030640215.1. Taxonomy (GTDB): domain Bacteria; phylum Desulfobacterota; class Desulfuromonadia; order Desulfuromonadales; family BM103; genus M0040. The sequence goes on along the minus strand of DAOWJU010000018.1, from coordinate 944 downwards.
TCGATATCGAAGTCTGGTTGCCAGCTCAGCAGGCCTACCGAGAAATCTCGTCCTGTTCGAACTTCCGTGATTTCCAGGCGCGTCGCGCCAGTATCCGCTTTCGTCGCGAGCCGGGCAGCAAGCCGGAGTTCGTGCATACCATAAATGGCTCGGGGCTGGCTGTCGGCCGCACCGTGGTAGCGGTTCTGGAAAACTACCAGCAGGAAGACGGTTCGGTGGTTATTCCGGAAGTTTTACGTCCTTATATGGGTGGATTGGAAAAAATCAGTTGATACGATTCGCAATTCGTAATACATAATGTGCTTCTGGAAAGAACGGACGATCAGATATAGCAGTTAAGTACGGAGGAGTGGCCGAGCGGCCGAAGGCGGCGGTCTTGAAAACCGTTGATGCGCAAGTGTCCGTGGGTTCGAATCCTACCTCCTCCGCCATTTTAAAATAGTCCTCGTAAGGGCTTAAAAAAGCTTAGTTTTGCTGGGTTCAGCCATTTCTGGCATGGACTGGTACATCGGGTGGTACACAAAGTGGTACACCGAGCCAGTCTTGTTCAGAAGAACCGGAGGCAACATGACTAAGCTTTTTTCTTTGCAGCAACCAAAGAACATCTTTCAGCAACATCTCATTGCAACAAACATTAATCGTCTTCATCAACGCAACGGAGTCTATTACTTCCGCGCAAGGGTTCCGTTTGAACTGAAGGAAGCCCTGCCTTATCCGTACACAGGTAAGCGTGAAATAAAGATAAGCCTCAAGACTAGAAGCAAGGTTCAGGCTTTATCTCTGTTCAGCCTACATGCCTCCTGCATAGACCAGATGTTTGTAAACACAAGGATTAGACTTCTGGCTGGGGTGCATGTCCAACCCCAACAACCCGCACATGTCACTACCGAGGCTATTTGTGAGCTTCCTCAAGCACCTTCTGTAGTCTCCACCAGTACAACTTT
>DAOWJU010000250.1 GCA_030640215.1 Desulfuromonadales bacterium | reverse complement strand
GTGCTCCCGCAGAGGTCTTCGAATAAGTCCAATTTTTAAGTCAGAGCGTTACCATGGTTCCGTTGATGGAGTTGTCTGGTATTGCGGTGTTGCTAGTTGCATTCCGCGAGGCGACCTAATTGCTATGCATGGACGAGCCAACCCTGGGACTTGACCCTGAAAGTGAGCGGATGCTGGCTGAACTCCTGCCGAAACTTATGGATAGCTCTTCGGTGCTGATCATGACCACCCACAGCCCTATCATGCTTGCAACGGTTCAGCGTATTATTGCTCTGGATGGTGGGCGTGTGGTTGCTGATGGACCCCGCGAAAAATTGGTAACACTCTCTTAAGTCTTCTGCTGAATGGAACAGGAGTAGGGCGCAGGCCTGCTGATTGGCATCCCTGCCAAACAGCTTCGCGTTACCTTGTCAAACAACCTGCGTTTTATCATAAGATAGTCCCTTCAAGTATTCTGACGGGGCTATTTTTGTTTTTTGACATCTCTCCCCAAGGAAGTGTGTGTTCCTGTATGTTTCTTTTGCCGTCTTGCCGGTATGTTGTTATTCTGTGAAATCAGATTGCATTGGGAGCTTTGTCGTTAAGGGGGCTTAAGTGAAAGTTGCAGTGAAACTTTATGCGGTATTGCGATGCGGGCGTTTCAAAGAAAAGTTTTTGGATTACCCTTCCGGGACAACCGTTGGAGATGTTATTACTGACCTGAAGTTGCCGCCTGAGCATGTCGATATCCTTCTGGTTAATGATACGCATGTTGATTTTGAGCATCTCCTGGAAGAAAATGATGTCCTGTCGTTGCTGCCAATGGTTGAAGGTGGCTGAGCGTTAAGCGGTTGTGTACTTAAGGAGCGAGTATTGTGCGTTTTTTGACAGATAAACCTGCGGTTGAGCCTGCCTCTGTTCTTTACCGACGTTGTACGGTGGACCTGAAAAATGGTGACATGCAGATGGGTGAGGTGCCATGCCTTAACCTTGAAGATGTACTCGGTGGTTTCGGCCGCTCCTTTCAGCTTTTGGAAAAACGTGAAATTTGTGATGCCTATGTCGACGAAAATCCGTTGATAGTTAACGTCGGTCTGCTGACTGGTAGCCACGTCATGACCGGCATGCGGACTTACTTCTCTGGTTACAGCCCGATCAAGGGCTCGAGAAAAGGCTTGCCGGCGGCTATGTGGTCTGCTGGTAGCGGTAAGTTTGGAGCCAAACTTAAATGGACCGGTCTCGACGAGATCATCTTTGAAAATCGTTCTGATCAACCTGTCTATATGGTGATTCGGGAAGGCAACGATGGCCCCGTTGTGGAGCTTAAGCCCGCAGTTCACCTTCTTGGTCTCACGACTCACGAAAAAATTATGTCGCTGCAAAAGGAGTATGATGATGCTCATTTCGCAGTGATCGGCCCGGCGGGAGAAAACTGGCAGAATGTCTATGCCGGTGCGGTGGCGCTGAGTACTGAAAATCAGCTCAAGTCAAAAGAAGATAAGAGCCGTTTTGCCGGTCGGGGCGGTATGGGCAGTCTTATGGGCTATAAAAATGTACTCGCCCTGGTGGCTCAGAGTAACGACAAACTCGGCAGTACTCCCGAGCCAGTCAAAAAAGCCAATGTTAATGTCATCAAGGGTGGTGGTTCAGCAAGGTTGCAACCGATCAAGCGCGGTGGTGGAGGCGGAACCTGGGCGGCTTACGAGGTCCTGCAGGCTTTTCATGCGGTGCCGGTGAATAACTTCCGGCCACAAGGCAATGATATTCCAGAAAGACTCTTTCGGAGCAGGGTTGAAAAGTCTTACGAGATCAAGTCGGAAGCCTGCTACCGTTGCGGAATCACCTGTCACAATAATATCTACAAGCGTAAAGAAGATGGTAGTGCCGGAGAATTTCTTGCCAAGTTTGACTATGAGCCGCTCAATCTGCTTGGTACGAATCTTGGTCTGCATGAAACGGAACAAGCCGCCGCACTGATTCACCTTTGTGATAACTATGGGATGGATGCAATCACCGTCGGTGTGACCGTGGCCTATGTGCTCAGCTATAATGAACGCCATCCGCAAACCCCAATTCTAAATGGCATAACCTTTGGGGATTTTGACGGAATCAGGAGACTTGTTGAACTGACCGGGCAGGGTAAAGCGCCAGAGATAGGCCGTGGCTCGATGCGACTCTCTGTGGATTTGGGAGAAACCGGTTACGCTTATCATGTCAAAGGGCTTGAGCTGGCTGCATACCAGCCTGAAACCAACCCCGGTTACATATGGGCAATTGCTGGCGGGCATATGTCGATGGGAACTTACGGCATGCTGGCTCGAGAGGGGAAGACTGACACAAAGTCCTGGGTTGAGGCGATTACGCAGGACAAATTACAGATCGTCGGTTTTGACATGATTGGTCTCTGTAAGTTTTTTGACATTGTGAAAGGCATTGGCACGGCGATGGTGGTTGACTGTCTCAAGGCCGAACATGGGGTTATTGTCACGGAACAGGAGCTCAAGGATGCTGTGAAGCGAGCTTTTCTGCGCGGTATGGCACTTGAATTCCGCCAAGGGTATGACAAGGATGAATTTTGTTTACCTGCAGAAGTAACAGAAAGCCCAAATCCCAATATCAAAATGCCCATGTTGACGACTCCAGAATTTCTAGCGGAACTGAATGAGAAAGTTTGGGAAGTTTTTGATCGGGAAATGCAGGAGTTATTGTAAGTTCGTTTCTTGTCTTTTGATTGTTGCCTGGTTTTTGTTGGCAAGGCGTATATTTATTTAATCCGTTAATCCAGGAGTTCTTTAAGTAATGGGAGTTACAGTTGTTATTCCGGCACGTTATGCCTCGACGAGGTTCCCTGGGAAACCACTTGCTGACCTGTGTGGCAAGCCGATGATACAGTGGGTCTACGAACGCTCTGCTCTCTGTGAATCGGTTGACCGGGTCATCGTTGCTACGGACGATGAACGCATTGCCCGTGCGGTTGAGTTATTCGGTGGCGATGTCGCCATGACCCGTTCTGACCATCCGACCGGAACCGATCGCCTTGCGGAAGTCGCCGCAGGCCTTGATGATGAACTGATCGTGAATGTGCAGGGTGATGAGCCTTTGATTGATCCGGCCATGATCGAGGCGGCTGTGGCACCGTTGCTGGCTGATAGTGCTATCCCTATGGGCACGCTCAAGACCCCTCTGACCTCTATGCAGGAATATCTGAATCCGAATGTTGTCAAAGTGGTGACTGATCGGCAGGGCTTCGCGCTCTATTTCTCTCGCGCGCCGATACCTTATCCTCGTGATTTCAATAGCGAGCTTGAACTGCGTTGGCATGAGTTGGCGACTGCCAAGCATGTCGGGCTCTATGTCTATCGCCGTGATTTCCTGCTGCAATACCCCCACCTCCAGGCTACGCCCCTGGAGACCCAGGAATGCCTTGAACAGTTGCGTGCCCTTGAGCACGGCTACCGGATTCAGGTGGCAGAGACCAACCTAGTGGGGCAGGGGGTGGATACACCGGAAGATCTTGAGCGAGTAAAGGTTCTCCTGACCTCCACTTCATAGAGTGAAATTTCAGCAATAAAGGGTTTTCATTTAAGCTCCGGAAGTGTAACATCCATTGCTTAAATTGTTAGCGTTCCATCAATAAAGTTTTTTCGGTCAGGAGACCCTATGAAGACCAAGTTTATATTTATTACTGGTGGTGTTGTTTCCTCTCTCGGCAAGGGGTTGGCTGCCGCATCTATCGGAGCCCTTATGGAGGCGCGCGGACTGCGGGTTTCCATGCAGAAAATGGATCCCTATATCAACGTTGACCCGGGTACGATGAGCCCCTTTCAGCACGGTGAAGTTTTTGTCACTGATGACGGTGCTGAAACTGATCTGGATCTCGGCCATTATGAGCGTTACACCACGGCAAACCTGACTAAAAAATCTAACTTTACCACCGGCCAGATTTATGATTCCGTTATTCGCAAAGAACGTCGTGGTGATTATCTGGGAGGTACCGTTCAGGTCATCCCTCACATCACCAACGAAATAAAAGAAAAAATCCTGGCGAATTCCAAAGGCGTTGATCTTGCCATCGTGGAAGTTGGCGGCACGGTCGGTGATATTGAATCACTGCCTTTCCTTGAAGCGATTCGTCAGTTCCGCACCGACCTCGGCCATGAGAATGTCCTCTATGTCCATCTGACTCTTGTCCCGTATATTCCAACGGCTGGCGAGCTGAAAACCAAGCCGACCCAACACAGTGTTAAAGAGTTACGTCAGATCGGTATCCAGCCGGATATCCTGCTCTGTCGTTGTGATCGTGAGCTGCCACGCGATATGAAAGGTAAAATAGCTCTTTTCTGCAATGTTCGCGAAGAATCTGTCATTACCGCGCGGGATGTTGAGACTATTTACGAAGTCCCTATGGCTTTACATGAGCAGGGCCTTGATGAAAGAATTATCGAATTTCTGAATATCTGGACCAAGAATCCTGATTTAAGTGATTGGGAGCGGATTGTCAAACGGGTCAAGGAGCCAGCAGGTATCACCACTATCGCGATTGTCGGTAAATATGTCGATCTTACCGAGAGCTACAAATCTCTTGCCGAAGCGTTGACTCACGGCGGGATTGGCAATGACTGTCGGGTGCAGCTGAAATATGTTGATTCAGAAGCGCTTGAGCGTCATGGCATCGGCACGACCTTCGACGATGTTGATGGTATTCTGGTGCCAGGAGGTTTTGGGGAGCGTGGCAGCGAGGGTAAAATTGCAGCGATTCGATACGCCCGTGAAAATAAAGTCCCTTTCTTCGGTATCTGTCTCGGTATGCAGATGGCCGTTGTCGAGTTTGCCCGTTCGGTCTGCAACATAGAAGAGGCCTACTCCAGTGAGTTCAAGGAAGACGCCAAGAGCCCCGTCATCCACATTATGGAAAAGCAGAAAGCGGTCAAAAGCAAAGGCGGCACCATGCGCCTGGGCGCCTACCCCTGTTCGTTGCAAGAGAAGACCCTGGCTCGCAGGATCTATGGTCAGAAGGATGTGGATGAACGTCATCGTCACCGTTACGAGTTTAATAATACCTACCGCAAAGCCCTTGAAGAGTGCGGTTTGGTCCTTTCTGGTGTTTATCCCGCAGAAGACCTTGTTGAAATTGTAGAGATTGCTGATCACCCATGGTTTCTTGGCTGTCAGTTTCACCCGGAGTTCAAGTCCCGGCCAATGACGCCTCATCCTCTCTTTGAGTCCTTTGTTGGTGCCTGTTTCAAAACGCGGCAAGATCAGGAGGGCCAATGAGTAAAATACTTTCTGCAGGGCCGGTAAAGATCGGCGGAGACAACCCACTGGTCTTGATCGCCGGTCCTTGTGTGATTGAAAATAAAGAACATACCCTCGTCCTCGCCAGGGCTTTGCAGGAGATTGCCGAGCGTGTCGGGGTCGGTCTGGTATTTAAGGCCTCTTATGACAAGGCCAATCGAACCTCTGTAAAGTCCTATCGTGGCCCCGGTATTGATGAAGGCTTGAAGATTCTGAGTGCTGTTAAGGAAGAGACCGGGTTACCGGTTGTCTCCGATGTCCATGACGTCTCTCAGGTGAAGGCTGCTGCTGAAGTCCTTGATATTATGCAGGTTCCGGCTTTTCTCTCCCGGCAGACTGACTTGCTGGTTGCTGTCGGTGAAGCTGGCCGCATCGTCAATATTAAGAAAGGCCAGTTCCAGGCTCCATGGGATATGGAGAATGCTATCGGTAAGGTTCTCTCTACCGGTAATGAACAGATACTTCTGACGGAGCGTGGTTCATGCTTCGGTTATAATAATCTGGTCAGTGACATGCGCTCCCTGGTGATAATGCGTCAAACCGGTTGCCCGGTGGTCTTCGATGCCACCCATTCGGTACAGTTGCCAGGTGGTGCGGGATCAACATCCTCCGGCCAACGCGAGTTTGTGGCACCTCTCTCTCGTGCGGCTGTTGCTACTGGGGTCGATGCCCTTTTCTGGGAAGTTCATGAGGACCCCGCCAAGGCTCTTTGCGATGGACCGAACAGCTTACATCTTGATGCCGTTGAAACTCTGCTGCGCCAAATGTTGGCGCTTGACGAAATCGTCAGGTCATAATGGACAAATATACTGAAATTTTAGATGCTGCCCGTAAGGTCCTTCAGGTAGAGGCCGATGCTGTTGTTGCCCTTGCGGAACGCTTGGATGAACGCTTCGCCAAGGCGGTCGAGATGGTTTTGGCTTGTTCCGGTCGCGTAGTTGTTAGCGGGATGGGCAAGTCCGGCCTGATCTGCCAGAAAATGGCGGCGACTATGGCTTCGACAGGCACGCCGACGATTTTTCTTCATCCGGCAGAAGGGGTCCACGGCGACCTTGGCATGCTGATGAAAGGCGATCTCGTTATTGCGGTCTCCAACTCCGGTGAGACGGAAGAGATCACCCGCATTTTGCCAATTATCAAGCGTATGGGGTTACCGTTGATTGCCATGGCTGGCAATCATGAAAGTACTCTGGCCCGGGCTGGAGATGTGTTTCTTGATATCTCGATCAAGGAAGAAGCTTGTCCGTTGCAATTGGCTCCGACGGCGAGTACGACAGTGACTCTGGCTATGGGTGACGCCCTGGCCGTTGCTTTGCTGTTACAGAGAGGCTTTAAGGAAGAAGATTTTGCTCTTTACCACCCTGGTGGTGCGTTAGGAAAACGTTTACTGCTACGGGTTGAAGATCTCATGCACAAGGGTGAAGATATTCCGACAGTCAATGCAGGTACCCCGTTAAAGGATGCACTGTATGAGATCTCCAGCAAAAAATTGGGGATTACCGGGGTTGTTGATGAACAGGGAGACCTGCTTGGCGTCTTTACTGATGGTGATTTGCGACGCAATATCGAGCAGGGGATTGAGGTTCTCAACCAACCTATCTGTCAACTTATGGGTGGCAAGCCGAAGCGTATTTTGCGCACCAACCTGGCCGCTAAATCGTTGCAGCGTATGGAGGAATACCAGATAACCTCTTTGTTTGTGTTCGAATCAGAAGAAGAGCAGAAACCGGTTGGAATTATTCATCTGCATGATTTGCTAAAGGCAGGGGTTATCTGATGACTGATGACCTTGCAAAGATCAAACTGCTGCTGCTTGATG
>DAOWJU010000064.1 GCA_030640215.1 Desulfuromonadales bacterium | reverse complement strand
GGCAAGGCCGACAAACTCTTTATTAACACCTCCGGCATTGGTGCAATTGGACATGAATACCAAATCTCCGGGAGCAATGCTCAAGTGGGCGACAAAATCCTGATTAATGGCACCATCGGTGACCATGGCATGGCGGTATTAGCCTGTCGTGAAGGACTTGAGCTACAGAGCAGTATCACTACTGACAGTGCGCCACTTAATAGTATGGTCAAGGAGCTGGTCGAAACTCTAGGGAGTCATCTGCATACCCTGCGCGACCCGACCCGTGGCGGAGTTGCCACCACGCTTAAGGAGATTGCCCTGCAATCCCAGATTGAGATCACCTTGCAGGAGACCCTGCTACCGGTTGATCCGTCAGTTGCTGGCGCTTGTGCCATTCTCGGCCTTGATCCACTCTTCGTCGCCAATGAAGGTAAACTGCTCGCTTTCGTTGCTCCTGAAGTTGCCGATCAGGCTCTGGTTATTATGCAGAGCCACAAATATGGCAAACAGGCTGCTATTGTCGGCGAGGTAACTGCAACCGCAGCAGGCAAGGTTCGTCTGCAAACAGCAATTGGTGGACTGCGCGCTATCGAGATGCTCGCCGGTGAGCAACTGCCACGAATTTGCTGATCTGAATTTACCAAACGATGTAGCGCTTTGACCGCAAAATGTGCCAAAAGTGCCACCTTTTGCCGTATTACTCCTTAAAACAACGTCTCTGCCATTAAAACAGTCCCACAAAGCCTGTCATTCCAAACAGATGCAGCAACGCACCTGATGTGATAAAATATGGCACACCTGATGCAAGACTCTTAACTTGTGTAGTTTTCGATTTGGAAACGAGCAATTTTTCGCAAGGTCAAGGAAATCAAGCATTTGAGCGGAGGCGTAGTACTTTACGCCGCACAATCAAATGTGAAGATTGACGCAGAGATTGCGGAAAAGGGCCGTTTCCAGACGAAAACTCATTATACGCGACTTCCGTTCCCAACGTCCGTCAGAAAAAGGAGTCTTATCATGTTCAAGCTTTCGGTTCTCATTGGTAGTTTGGCGTTCATCGGTAGCAGTTGGTTGTCTGGTTTCACCATGCCTCGTTTTGTGCAAGGCCCGGGAGACTACCTGATCATGCCACTGTTTGGTTACATCATGATCATTGTGGCCGCCCAGGTAGCCGCCAGAATCATTCCTGAACAACAACAGTAAATTTCAGACGGGAACGGACCAGCGCAACTTATTTATTGAAATCAATTCGAGTCACATCAACCGATCACGGTTGGAGAGATTAAGTTAAAGGGGAAATGGATCGTAATCCATTTCCCCTTGACGTTTTAAGATGGTTCAAGCTCTCTCGCTTACTGAAACTTCAATTTCAAAGGCTCAGAAATTCGTCCCATGCCATAAAGGTTAGACGTGGATTTGTCGAGTGGATTTCCATACAAGCTGAAGATCGACACGCCAAAGAGATACGCCTTGCCAGAAGCAGGGTCAAACTGCACATCGTCATCATGACCTGTGTTCAGAGCACGAGCAAATTCAATCGTCTGAAAACCACCTCCCCAGACGCCTTTGGCGTGCACATCAGCACGGCTGCCATCAGGAGCGCCCACCGGGAAAGCATCAATCAAGTCGCCTTCATACGCTTTTGGCTGGTATTTGTTATAAGGACCTTTGCCTGCATCACTAATGCGGCTCAAGTGACGCTTCTTGCCAGTAGCACTGATTTTTTCCTTACTTTTCTTTGCGGGGGAATCGCCCAGGACCTGGGTCTTGTCATCAGCAAAGCCAGCAGGGTTGGTGCGGTTCGCTTTCCAGTACCAAACATCAGCACGATAGTTGTCATCAGAGAAACTGGAGAGATCAACATCTTTGTCCATCATGTTCCATTTGAAGACAAACGTGTCTTCCCGAGCCGACCCGGTTTCATACTTCTTAGCTGCAGCATTCCAGACCCACGGCTTATGCAGAAAGTTCTGCGCTGCATCGGGAAACTGTACCAGGAAGAAAACCTGATCTGCGGTATAAACGGAACGCAGCAGGATTCGTTTTCCTGAGGCAGAGTCTGCAATAACCAACGGCTTGATACTTTTCCATGCAGCATCCTGAACGACTCCATCAAGGATAGGAGTTTTATCAACCTTAACCGATGGAACCTCAATTGCGGCAGAAACCATACTTACCACAGGAAAGAGACACACGACGAGACAACAGACCAACACTTTCATGAGATGGAGCATTTTCGAATCTCCTTACCGTTAAAATGACTGTTTTACTGTTAAAGTATTCTCAGCATATACCAGCAAACCTAAGGGGATTGAAAGCAAGATCAATACCAATGCGTTAGTGTTTTTTCGGGTCCAATAATCAGCGGCACATGTAGCCGATAATTTCATCTATGAACTCGCTACCGAAGCGTTGCAGTTTGTGCTTGCCAACACCGTTGATCGACAGAAAAGATTCCTCATCAGTCGGCATCTTTGCTGCCATTTCAGCCAGAGTCGCATCACCGAAGATCACGTAAGGTGGAACCCCGGCCTCATCAGCCAGCCGTTTACGACGGATACGCAAGACATCAAAGAGATCATCGTCATAATCGAAATCACCGACCTGTGCACGGCCTTTCTTCTGCAGCGTTTTGACCCGAATACGCGGTTTGGCCAGTACCAGCGATTCTTCACCACGTAACAATGGTCTGGCAGCTGACGTTAATTTCAGCACCGAATAGCTGGCCACATCCTGCACCAGGTAGCCACGATGGATCAACTGACGAATCAGACTGCTCCAGGCATCAGCGACTTTCTCGGCACCGATGCCATAAGTGGACAGTTTGTCATGCTTCAAATCGAAAATACGCTGGGTCTGAGCTCCCCGTAGCACATCAACCACATGGCCGACACCGAAACGCTGACCAACGCGAAAGACACAGGAGAGCGCTTTTTGTGCATCAACAGTGGCATCGTAGCTTTCCGGTGGATTGAGACAGACATCGCAGTTGCCGCAGTCTTCTTCGCGCCGTTCACCAAAATATCCGAGCAACACCCGGCGGCGGCAGGTCAGGGCTTCACCGAAACCGACCATCGCCTGCAGCTTGTGTAACTCAATACGCTTCTGTTCCGGGTTATTGCCCTTCTCGATCAGGCCACGACTGATGGCAATATCACCATAACCGAAGAGCAGCAAGGCCTCAGCGGGCAAACTGTCACGACCAGAACGACCCGTTTCCTGATAGTAGCTCTCAATGTTTTTCGGCAAATCGTAATGGACAACAAAGCGCACGTTCGGCTTATCGATCCCCATGCCGAAAGCGACCGTCGCCACGACAATATCAATATCATCGCGCAGGAACATTTCCTGCACATGCTTGCGTTCCTTATCGCCCAGCCCGGCATGGTAGGCACGCGCCCTGTGACCGGCTGCGGCAAGGCGATCAGCCACCTCTTCAACCCGCTTGCGTGAGAGCGCATAGACGATGCCCGCTTCATGCTGATGATCGGCCAAGAACCTCGTCAACTGGTCGAAGGGTTTCTTCTTCTCGACTACCGTATAGCGGATATTCGGCCGGTCGAAACCACTAATAAAGCATTGTGCCTGTTGCAGACCAAGTCGTTGCAGCACATCCTGACGGGTCTGCGGATCAGCCGTCGCGGTCAGGCCGACCATCGGTACATCAGGAAAGTGGGTGCGCAACTGGCCGAGCTGGACATATTCGGGACGGAAATCGTGCCCCCATTGAGAGACACAATGAGCCTCGTCGATGGCAAAAAGCGCAATCGGCAAGGACTCCAGACGGTCCAGAAAGCTATCTTTCAGCAAGCGCTCCGGGGCCACATAAAGCAGGTCAAGCTCACCGGCATGCAGCTTGGCCAGCACCTGGCGAGACTCCTCCGCCTTAAGAGACGAATTATAAAAAGCTGCACGCACGCCGTTGGCAACCAGGGCATCAACCTGGTCTTTCATCAACGAAATCAGGGGAGAAACAACAATAGCGACACCATCCCGGTGCAGGGCGGGAATCTGAAAGCAGAGGGACTTGCCACCACCGGTCGGCATCAGCACAAAGGCGTCCTGGCCCGAGATCAGAGCATCGACAATTTCTTGCTGTTGGGGACGAAATTCACTGTAGCCGAAAACCTCTTGCAGGGTCTGGCCGGGATTGGATGGGTTTGACATTAAAAAAGGCCTCCGAAGTAATGCGGTGCATCTGCACCGATAACATGACAATAAACGATTTTAAAACTGTAAAAATGAGTGAGTAACGTGAGTCTTAGGTACTCCTCACCTTCTGCCGCAACGCCAGATCAAGCAGCACCAGAGCCGCCATCGATTCAACAATCGGTACGGCACGCGGCACGACACAGGGATCGTGTCGGCCCTTGGCCTCCAAGGTCACCGGCTTGCCATCGAAATCAGCCGTCTGCTGAGGTTGTCCAATCGTCGCTACCGGCTTGAATGCCACTCGAAAGAGCACCGGTTCGCCACTGGAGATGCCGCCCAACACGCCGCCAGCATTATTGGTCCGCGTGCCGAGACGATCACCCTTCTGTACAAAAGGATCATTGTGTTCGGAACCACGCATTTGCGTGCCAGCGAATCCTGAACCAATCTCAAAGCCCTTGGTGGCCGGTAGCGAGAGCATAGCCTGGGCGAGTTTGGCGTCCAGTTTATCGAATACCGGCTCTCCCCAACTAGCTGGCACATTGCGGCAGACACAAGTCACCACACCACCGATTGAATCTTTGGCTTCAAGAACTTCGCGGACCAGCGCCTCCATACGACCAGCCGAAGTTTTATCCGGACAGCGGATCAGGTTCACATCAACCTGCGCACGATTAACCGTATCAGGATCGATACCGGTCGCTTGTTCGGAGCCAACGGAACTGACCCAGGCAACGATCTCCACCCCCCACTCTTCACGCAGAATCTTTTCAGCGATTGCCCCGGCAGCCACCCGACCAATAGTTTCGCGGGCACTGGAACGACCGCCGCCGCTGCTGGCGCGGGTCCCGTATTTAGCCTGATAGGTAAAATCGGCATGAGAGGGCCGTGGCACCTGATCCATTTCGCCATAGTCACCGGGACGCTGATCTTTGTTATGCACCAGCAGGCCGATCGGCGTACCGAGCGTCAGGCCATTTTCAACACCAGAGAGGATCGTCACCTGGTCCGCTTCCTCGCGCGGCGTGGTGAGATCACTCTGCCCCGGACGACGCCG
>DAOWJU010000032.1 GCA_030640215.1 Desulfuromonadales bacterium | reverse complement strand
GCCTGGTCGTTAGTCTGGATGACTTCAATATGGCGTTCCTTGAAGTTTGATACGCTCCCATCTGCTTGCCTTTGCCTGAGACCGTGGGCATAATGGCCTATCGAGTATTGATTGTGAATTAATTTGCAGAGGATCAAATAGGTAGCAACGACATGGAAAGAGCTCCCTGGGTTTGCCATATCTGTAATTACACGTCTGATGAAACCGAGAGCAACACTTGTGATCTCTGTTATCGGGTGACTTGCTCATTGCATTTACGACCAGCGTCTCTCTACAACGAGAAAAATGGTCTCTATGAAACGGCGGCGGTTTGTATCTCTTGTGCTGCTGATAATGCTAAAAAAATGCAGTGATTCGCATTTACCCGTGTTCAAAAAAATCTTGGTTTTTTGAATCCTTACCCACCCCTTTCATCCCCTTTATCCCTGTTAATATGTTTTGTTCATACTCATCGGTATCAGTCGTTATCTCTGTTTTAGAGCCGATATAAATTTCCCTCCTGGTTGAAAAGTCTGTAAAAAAAGCTAATATTTCAAAGTGCTTAAGCAAAGGGAATTTATGATATGAGCTTTGTCGACGAAAAGATCCTGCTTTTTGACGGTGCCTGCGGCACCAACCTCCAGGAAATGACGATACCGGATACAGCCTGGCAGGGGTGTGAGGGATGCAACGAATTATTGAATATCACCTCACCGGAGACGATTGTTGCTCTGCACAAATCGTTTCTAGATGCCGGGGCCATGGTGATCGAAACCAATACCTTTGGTGCGAGTTCCATCGTTTTGGCTGAGTACGATTTAGCCGATAAAACTGTGGAAATCAACCGAGCAGCGGTGGTTAATGCCCGCGCAGCAATTGGTGACCGCAGCGGCTGTTATGTGGCCGGTTCGGTTGGACCGACCACCAAACTGCCGTCGTTGAATCACATCTCTGTTGATGATTTGTCAGCCTCAATCGCTGAACAGATTCGTGCGCTGGTCGAGGCCGGAGTGGATGTTCTGGCGATCGAAACCTGCCAGGACCTGTTACAGGTCAAAGTCGCGCTGGTGGCCTGCTTCGAGGTGCTCGAAGAACTTGGCCGTGAAGTGCCGGTGATGGTTTCGGTGACCATGGAGCGCCAGGGAACGATGCTGGTCGGTAGTGATATTGCCGCGATCTGCGCCGCACTGGAACCCTTCCCGATTTTTTCGCTTGGACTCAACTGCGCGACCGGCCCAGCCGATATGGCCTCGCATATCCGCTATCTTGGCCACAATTGGCCGGGGCGCATCTCCTGTATGCCGAATCAGGGTTTGCCCAGTGTGGTCGACGGCAAGACTTTTTACCCGATGACCCCGGAAGAGTTCGTGAATAGCATGTGCAAGTTCATCGAGAGCGATGGTGTCAGCATTGTCGGCGGTTGTTGCGGCACTACTCCTGAACATATCCGTCAGCTCGCTGTTGCCTGTTCGGAGCTCTCCCCGGTTGAACGGGAGGTGCCACTGCTTGAAAGTAGCGGTGCCACTATGAAACCTTCAGTTGCAAGCCTCTACCAGGCAGTAGAAATTGCCCAGGAAATCCCGCCATTGCTGATCGGCGAACGTTCCAACACCAACGGGTCGAAGAAGTTTCGCGAATGTTTGCTGGCCGACGATTTTGATGGCTGCCTGCGCATCGGTCTGGAACAGGAGGCGCAGGGTGCTCAAATCCTCGATCTCTGCTCTGCTTATGCCGGTCGTGATGAGACCGCCGATCTGACCCGACTGGTCAAACTCTATGCGGAATCAGTCAAAATCCCGATTATGATCGACTCGACCACGCCGGACTGCATCGAGGCGTGTCTGAAGCTCTATCCAGGCCGTTGCATCATCAATTCGATCAATCTGGAAGACGGCGGCAAGACTCTCGACAAGGTCTGCCGACTGGCGAAAAAGTATGGCGCAGCGGTGGTTGCCTTGACCATCAATGTCGATGGCATGGCCATGACCGCTGATGAAAAGGTGGAGACGGCCCGTCAGATCTATGAACAAGCTGTCGGCAAACACGGTTTGCGGCCCCAGGACATTCTCTTTGATCCGCTCACCTTCACCATCGGAGCTGGCGACAAGAACCTGTTTGATGCCGGAATCCAGACTCTGGAGGGTATCCGGCGCATCAAGCAGGAGTTGCCGGGAGTGTTCACTGTGCTTGGCTTGAGCAACATCTCATTTGGACTGCTATCGGCGTCGCGCAAGATTCTTAACTCAGTATTTTTGCACGAAGCAGTTGAACAGGGACTTGATGCGGCGATTATCGATCCCGGTAAAATCCTGCCTCTGGCACAGATAAGTGAGGAGGATCGGACCTTCTGCTTCGACCTGATCTACAATCGCGATCAAGGTCAGGAAAAGTCGCCGTTGATGCGTTTTATAGACCATTTTGCCGAGAGGGTCGAAGCAAAGGAGGATGACGAAGCGCAAGACAAGCGTCCCGAAGAAGAGTTGCACCAGAAGATCGTCCGCGGTGACAAAGATGGCATTGAAGATATCTTAGCGGTGCTGCTTGATCGCTATCCGCCGCTCGAAATCGTCAACCAGATCCTGGTGCCGGCCATGCGTCACGTTGGTGAACTCTTCGGTAAAGGCGAATTGCTGCTGCCGTTTGTGCTGCAGTCGGC
>DAOWJU010000226.1 GCA_030640215.1 Desulfuromonadales bacterium | reverse complement strand
GGAAGTGCCCCACACTGGTATTTTTATGGTAACATCGTTCCGTGCTCCTCAAAAAATCTGTTTACGAGGCTATAGTGAGAAATAAACTTAGACGTCTTGCGGAATTTATCCAGGAAGGTTTCCCTGAAAAGCTCGTGGATACCTTTAAGTACCACAAGGACCATACATTGGAGAAACGACTGGCCATTACGAGCAAGGCCATAGCGTTTCACCAGGATCGCGCCGGAACCTTGTGGCTTCAGGCTGGCAAGAAGAGAACCTCAGAAGAAAGGCACGCTGCAGCGCAGGCCGAACTTGCGTCCTTTCTCTTTGCGTATCTCTCTGGAGAGACCAATGAATATGCAGAGAGCACCGTTGAGGCGATGCGAGCACTCGGCCGACAAGGTGAATTGGATATTGTGAAAAGCCTCTCCAGAATTTGAGGCAAAAATAGCCACGGCCCCGAAAATCAAGCATCAAACCTAAAGATCCACCCATCAAGGATGCATACTCAAATGGGGATTTCCAAACACCCTTCACGCGTCAGTTTGCCCTGTATCGAAAAGCCCTACCCCTCTATCCTGGATTTTCTGGTGCAGAGGTTTCCCAAAATTGGGCGGGCCTTGTGGGAGGAACGGCTTCTGGAGGGAAAGATTCTGGATGATAAGGGTTTGCCTATCACCAGAGAAACACCTTATCTCCCCCAGAAGAGACTCTTTTACTTCAGGGAGGTGGCAGAGGAACCCGTAATTCCTTTTGAGGAAAAGATCCTCTTTCAAAATAACGAGATCCTTGTCGCATGCAAACCGCCATTTCTGCCGGTCATACCATCAGGGCCCTACGTTAACGAGTGTCTACTCAATCGTCTAAGAAGAAAAACCGGTAACAGCAATCTGGTTCCTCTGCACAGGATTGACCGTGAGACATCAGGACTGGTGCTTTTTTCCACAAACAAAGCAACCCGTGGGCTTTACGGCAAACTCTTTTTGAACGGGACTATCGAGAAAACCTACGAAGCACTTTCAGAGATGGCTCATCGCCCGGAGACAAGCGAATGGGTGGTGGAAAACCGGCTGGTTGATGCGGAGGTCTGGTTCCGGACGAAGGTCGTTCCCGGAGAGATGAACGCCCGGTCGAAAATCAAACTGGTGGCATGCAGGGACAACCGGGCGCATTTCCTGCTGTACCCGCTAACCGGCAAGAAACACCAACTGAGGGTTCATATGAGCGGGCTTGGTTTCAGAATATTGAATGACAGGTATTACCCTGAGCTGCTGCCAAAGCAAGAGGATGACCTTAATAACCCGCTGCAGCTGATTGCCCGGAGAGTGAATTTTGTAGATCCAGTTTCTGGTAAAGTGATGGAATTTGAATCAGAGCGCAAGCTCCTATTTTAGCAGACTGTCAGGCTTGCGTGAATCGGCTTCATTTTTTAATCATTGCTCTCTTTCGAAAAAAGCTATTGATGAATCCCCAGAATGTGAGATTCTAACTCCACGATGATAGACCAAGAGAAGATGTCCACAGTAGAAGAGAAAGTAAAACTAGAGCCACAGCTCTATTTGCTGGACGGGTCGAGTTACATCTACCGTGCCTATTATGGATACAGAGACCTTGCCACTTCTGACGGTATGGCGACTAACGCCGTGTTCGGCTTCACAAAGATGCTGTTGGATCTCATCCAGAAAAACAGCCCCGACTATCTGACCGTTGTGCTCGACCGGCCAAGAGAAGAGACCTTCCGCAGAGAGCTCTATACTGAATACAAGGCGAACCGAGAGGCCATGCCCGAGGATCTGGTGTCCCAGATTCCCTACATCAATAAAATTCTGTCAGCTCTTAATATCCCGACTCTGGAAGCGCCAGGGTTTGAAGCCGATGATGTGATTGCCACTCTGGCTCATCGCTACGCCGCAGAAGGAATTCAAGTCACAGTCGTCACCGGCGACAAAGACTTGATGCAGATTATCGACGAGCGGATCGGCCTGCTCGACACCATGAAGAATAAGCGTTCAGGGCATCAAGAAGTCCTCGACCGCTTCGGCATTCCTCCAGAGTTGGTGCCGGATGTTTTGGGGTTGGCTGGCGACACCTCAGACAACATTCCCGGGGTCCCCGGCATAGGTGAAAAAACTGCATCAGAACTGGTGCGGCGGTTCGGTTCTCTGGAAGGTGTCCTTGAGTGGAAACATCTGGTCAGTGGCAAAAAACGCAAGGAGAATCTACATAACTATGCAGACCAGGCCCGGCTGTCGAAAAAGCTGGCAACCGTCCGTTACGACGTTGAGATTGAAGTAGCTTTAGACAAGCTGCAAAGACAAGCTCCAGACCTCTCCAAATTGATGCCGCTCTTGCGTGAACTGGAATTCGAGGCTTTGGAAATCGCCTTCACACCGCCGGCACCTGGTGTGGTTGAGCTCTACAGCGATGGCTCGGGGAGAGACTCTGGCCCCGGCGGGTATGGCGTGGTTTTGCGTTATGCTGAGCACGAAAAAGAGTTGAGGGGTTTTGAACGAGCGTCCACCTCGCAACGCATGGAACTTCTGGCGGCGATAAAAGGGCTGGAAGCCCTGCACAACCCGAGTAACGTACACGTATTCAGCGATTCACAATACCTTGTGCAGGGAATGAGTAAGTGGATTCATGGCTGGATTCGCAACGGTCGACTGGAAGAACCGGATGCCCTCGCCAATCAGGATCTCTGGAAGCAACTCGTTGCCCTCTCCCAAAAACACGAGGTCACCTGGCAGTGGGTACGCGGCCATGCCGGACATCCATTTAATGAGCGATGCGACAAGTTGGCAAAGCTCGCAGCAGAGGACGGGTTGCGGGCAGTTGAAGTGACCAATCAACCGGAGGAAATGATCCCGGATGTGGATGCTTGCCCCGGGCCTGACATACCAGCCAAGCAGGAGCCGATTCCGGTTAGAGAGGATTCGGAGTTCGATGCTGAAGAAGATGGGCAGTTGCGGTTGTGCTGAATCTTTTGAAGACAGTTACAGAAGACTAACGATGTTAATTCAGCATCTCCGGTGCAACTTCCCTGATCCTGTCCAAAAAGAACTGCCAATCACTCTGACAACTGTCATCTGTACCCTCTAGAGTCTGCCTGGCACAGGTTATCCGCTCTGAGGCGTTCTTAAAACGGCCTCGGTTTGTAGCTTTGAATAAGTCCGCCGGTTGGCTGTCCTCTCTGGTGGCGCAATTACATTTACAATAAATCTCGAAGGTCAAGATCTGATCTCTTTGCCCCACTGCCTGAGTCATGGCTCTAGCGAATAGTTCCGGGTGGAGATTATTTAAGTACTGTAGGCCCTTCATGGCATTGTTGAAAAGAATTTCACAGGGATGGAAGAGATCTCTGTACTCCGTGACGGCCCTCCGAATAGCTTTTTCCTCCCAAAGTATATCCTGGGGCAACTTTAACGCGGTCTTACGTCCCGTAGCTTTAGAATATTCGCTATCGTCGAACAGTTCTAGAGGGTGGTAATCGATCTCTTCGAGAAATTCGTGAGAGTGTTGATCGATATCTTCAAGGAGTTTAGGATTAGCCTTTTCCATTGCCTCCAAAAACTGTTTCGCTCGGTGATTCTCTTTAGGATTGCCTACCGTCAAAATGATTCGCTCCAAAGTTATCCTTTGGCGTAGCCTGTATTCCCAGACGAACTCACGGGCGGTCAACTTTTCAGAGGGTTTTGACATCGATCCACTCCAGCTTACATGTTAGACAATGCTATTGTATTCATATATAAGAGTCATACATTTCGCCCTATTGCAATAATAAGTATGCAAGGACTATTTACAGATTAGCGTTCTTCGTTTCCAACCTTACCCTTTGAGTGCCTTCCTATGCCCTCATGGTACAATAAACAAGAATGCTGACCTCACACATCAGAGCGGTCTTTTCCCAGTACTAAAGACATGTTTCAGTCAACGACATCTTGCCGAAGGTAGGAATACCCATGCAAAAAGCTCCTCAGACAATTTCTACGGAGATACTTTTTCTCATAATCGTCCTGACACTCCTTCTGGGCGGCTGCGCCACTCCAGCAACTGTCTACGAGCCTCCTGCTGAAGCGGCACAAGAGATGGACATTGTCTCTCAAACCGATGAAGATGAGGATGAATTCGATCTCGAAGCCGAGTTTGAGGCGAGCACGATTGAACCGCCCATCGATCCGTTGAGTGGCTACAACCGAGTGATGACCCAGGTCAATGACAGAATCTACTTCTGGCTACTCAAGCCGGTCTCCCAAGGATATCGTGCGGTGCTGCCTGAGGACCTGAGGCTGGCAGTGGGGCATTTTTTCCACAACCTGATGATGCCGGTAAACGTTGTAAACAACCTGCTGCAACTCAAACCGAAGCGTGCCGGTACCGAACTAGCACGCTTCGTCCTCAACACGACGACTGGAGTGCTGGGGCTCGGCGACCCGGCGACCGACGTCTTCGGTCTGCAGGCCTACCGGGAAGATTTCGGCCAGACCTTGGGCCACTACGGAGTCGGTAGCGGTTTTCACATCGTGCTGCCGCTGTTGGGACCCTCCAACCTGCGCGATACGCTCGGCCTCATTCCCGACTATTATCTGGACCCGATCAGCTATATCGACAGAACCGAGAAGAGACTGGCCGTACGCGGCTTCAAACTGGTCAACCATACCTCCCTGCACATCGGTGAGTACGAAAATCTGAAGAAGGACGCCGTCGACCTCTACCCTTTCCTCAGAGACGTCTACGAACAACGTAGAGTTAAACAAATCGAGGAGTAACTATGCGACACATATTCTTTGCCATCTTTTGTATGCTCCTATTTTCCACACCTGTCCAGGCTAACGAGCTGGACGAGGTACGGGAACAACTCAAGACCAAGATCGATACCGTGATGGTACTGCTACAGGACAAGGAAGTGGATAAGGTTCTGAGGAATGAGCAGATCGTTGAAATCGTCACGCCAATCTTTGATTACCAGACCATGGCCAAGCTGAGCCTGGGGAAAAAATACTGGCCCAAACTCAGCCAGGAAAAACAAGCGACCTTCTCCGACCTTTTCATTGAACTCCTGCAGGAGTCCTTCCTTGACAAGCTCGACATCTATAGCGACGAGGAGATCCTTTACGGGGAGCCCCAGGCAAAAGGCAAGACAATTCATGTACCATCGACCCTGATTTCCAAGGGTAACCGAATCGGCATGCTTTACAAGTTTTACAGCTCCGCGAATGGATGGAAAATTTACGATGTAGAAATCGGTGGGGTAAGCGTGATCCAGACCTACCGCTCCCAATTCGATGGAGTCCTCAGTGAGGGGACCATCGATGACCTGCTCGAAAAGCTCAAGACCAACGGTCATTTTGTCATTCCCGCGCCCGATGAGGAAAAGATCAAACCGGTGTCAAAGTAATGCTGAGGCTCTTCTACGACAGGTTCATCCTGGCCTACCCCAAAACCGTATTGCTGATAATTCTGTTGGCGGTCGCAGCCCTGGGATATGAAGCGCGTAAACTCGAAATTGATGCTTCGGCCGAGACTCTGATCCTGGAAGACGATAGCGACCTGCACTTCACCCGCCTGGTCAATGCCCGCTACGGCAGTTCGGATTTTCTGGTCATCTCCTACAGCCCGCGTAACGACCTCTTCTCCGACGGGGTGTTGGCTGACCTGGCGCTCCTGCGCGACCAACTCGTAGCACTCGAAGGTGTCGAATCGGTCGTTTCCATCCTCGATGTTCCCCTGCTGGAAAGCCCACTGCGGCCAATCAAAGAACTGGTCCGTGATGTTACGACCCTTGAGTCGTTGACGGTCGACAGGGAGCTGGCCCGCAAGGAATTTCAAAACAGTCCCATCTACCGCAACCTCCTGGTCAGCCCCGACCTGCGCACCACGGCTCTGCAGGTCAACCTGCCCGACGACAAGCTTTTCAACGAGCTGCTAGAACGTCGCAACGAGCTACAGCAACAAGCCGAAACGATGACGCTCTCAGCAGTGGAGAACGCTGAGTTCAGCGATGTCCAATCCCGCTTCAAGAGCCACCGTGACGCGATACGAGTCAAGCAACACCGCAACATCGCCGAGATCAGGGCCATCATGGATGGGCACCGAGGGTCGGCCGACCTCTTTCTTGGCGGGGTCAGCATGATTGCCGACGACTTGATCACCTTCGTCAAGACTGACCTGAAAGTCTTCGGGCTCAGTGTTCTCTGCCTGCTGGCATTCACCCTCTGGCTGATTTTCAGACAGTTGCGCTGGGTCTTTCTCCCTCTGCTATGCAGCGTCCTTTCGGTCGTGGTCACCTGTGGCCTGCTCGGCCTGTTCAGCTGGGAAGTCACCGTCATCTCATCCAACTTCATCTCACTGCAACTGATCATCACCATGTCGATAGTGATCCATCTTATCGTCCGCTACCGGGAACTCATCTGTAAGAGTCCCGGAGTGGAGCAACGGCAACTGGTGCTTGAGACCGTCCTCTCCATGCTCAAGCCCTGCGCTTTTGCGGTGCTCACCACGGTGGCTGGCTTCAGCTCATTAATCTTGTGCGACATCCTGCCGGTCATCAACTTCGGTTGGATGATGAGCGCCGGAATCGGCGTATCACTCCTGTTGACCTTCCTGCTCTTTCCCGCACTGCTGATGTTGTTGCCCGAACGAGTTCCCCTCATCTGCGAAATCAACATATCCTTCATCAGAGTTCTGGCTCGTTTTACCGAGACACGCGGCAGAATGACCTTGGTGCTAAGCGCCCTGTTGTTGATTGGAAGTGTCATCGGTTCCTCTCTGTTGGTCGTGGAGAACAGCTTCATCGACTACTTCAGAAAGTCGACGGAGCTCTACCAGGGGATGAAGGTAATCGATGAGCAGCTGGGGGGCACGACACCTCTGGATGTAGTGATCGATTTCGAGCAGGAGAATGTTCCTCAGCCAAAGGCAGATGAAGCAGAGTTTGGTGGGATCTTTGATGAACTGGAATCGGAGTTCGAGGCCGAAAAAGGTGAGGCACAATACTGGTTCACCGCACGCCGGATGGAGAGAGTCGAGGCGGTTCACGACTATCTCGACGCCCTGCCAGAAACAGGCAAAGTTCTCTCGCTGGGAACGATGCTCAAGGTAGGACGTCGGCTCAACAAAGGGGATGATCTCGACAACTTCCAACTGGCCCTGATCTACAATGAACTGCCCGAGGTCTACCGCCGGATCATCCTGAGCCCCTACATCTCTGTAGAAAACAACCAGGTGCGCTTTGCCATGCGAGTGAGGGACTCTGATAAGGACTTGAGGCGCAACGAGCTGTTGCAAACCATCCGGCGCGGGATGTCGCAAGAACTCGGAGTTGAACCGGATCGGGTACAACTTGCCGGACTGCTGCTACTGTACAACAACATGTTACAGAGCCTTTTCTCTTCCCAGATTCAGACCCTGGGCACAGTGGTAGCAGCTCTAATGCTGATGTTTCTGATCCTTTTTCGCTCGTTAAAGATCGCTCTCATAGCAATCTTTCCCAACCTCCTCTCGGTTGGAACCGTGCTCGGTGTCATGGGTTGGGCAGGCATCCCCCTCGACATGATGACCATCACCATCGCGGCCATCAGTGTCGGCATCGCCGTTGACGACACCATTCACTACATCCACCGCTTTAAGCGAGAGTATAAACTGGACGGCGACTATATCGCGGCGATGCATCGTTGCCACGCCAGTATCGGCTATGCCATGTACTACACCTCGGTGGCTGTCATCATTGGCTTTTCAATCCTGGTGCTCTCCAGTTTCATTCCGAGCATCTATTTTGGATTGCTCACCGGGCTGGCGATGGTCGTTGCGCTGATCGCCTCTCTGACTCTGCTACCACAGTTAATCATCCTGTTTCAACCCTTCGGACCAGATCGTAAGGAATTCACCGGTTAAGGTTGCACCGAAAGGCTCTCTTGACACCCTGCCCTCGGATGAATAAACTTCGGCAGACTTTTTAATACAGAATGCAGAACGAGAAGGAGAAATACATATGGATAGCTGTCCATGCGGAAGCGATATCGAATACGACGCCTGTTGTGAACCGGTCATCACTGGCAAGAAACCGGCTGAAACGCCAGAACAACTGATGCGGGCGCGCTATACGGCCCATGTAAAGGTCGAGGTCGACTTTCTCTTCGACAGTACCCATCCCGGTTATCGAAAAGATTACGATCACGAAGGGACCAAGGTATGGGCTGAAAATTCTGAGTGGTACGGCCTCGAGATTATTGAGACCGCTCAAGGCGGGCCGAAGGATGAGGAAGGTGAAGTGACATTTGTCGCCCGCTTTCGTGATAAGGAGGGGCTACGCAACCACCGCGAGCGTGGTCAGTTCAAGCGCAAGAGGGGGCGTTGGTTGTTCACTGAAGGAACCATGATCAAATCGGATCCGGTGACTGTGAACAAGATCGGCCGTAATGATCCATGCAGTTGCGGTAGCGGTAAAAAGTACAAAAAATGCTGTGGAAAATAACTTCAGACCTGAATCACAGAATTCATGTCCAATGAAAGGAATAGAGAATGACTCAGCAAGAGCTCACTGACGCCGTGATGGCACTATCACTCGAAGAGAAAAAGGCCTTTATTCTCGAAACGCTGCCCGGCCTGGCAAAAGACGCTATGGAGGATAAATCTTTTCTTATGCAAATGTTACCGGTTTTTCTTGGCATCGTCAAAGAAAGCGGACTCGATCTTGCTCAGTTGCTACCTTTGCTCGGTTCGATGCCGATGGATGAAAAAGTCTAAACAGGTCATACGAGAAGAAATGAGCGAAAAAAAGGGGCGCCACACAAATTGTGTGGCGCCCCATTTTTTAAGAGAAAGCAGCAACAGGACGGGGTAAGTGTCACCGAGATTAAAATCCATTTTAACGCGAGCAAAAGATCTCTCTTCATCACGTCAAAAGCTTCCGGGACCTGTTGACACACATCCGGGGACTCTGGCACTTGTCCCGCCGCTAGTACCTCATAAGCTAGAGCTTGCGGGGGGCTGCCGAAATGAGCTAAATCGTGTCCATAAGACCTTAAAAGACTTATTGGCAGAAGACTCACACATTTTACCAGAATACGCACTTCAGCCAACTCCTTGTTTGAGATTGAGACCATGATTAACCACTCATTTTACCAAGAGGTTTCTCAGTCCTCAATGCTTTCAAGGCTCAGAGGTGACCTCTGGTTTTACGAATGTTTCATCTTCAAACAGCAGACTGCGATAATTGTCTTGCTCTTCATCATTGCTGAAACGTTCAAGGAAGCATTTGTATTCTGCAACGCTAGAAAAATCTTCAACCTCAACACCAGAGTCTTGCACACGCCATAAATCTTCCATGTCACGGCCCCTTTCATTCCTGGGAATTAAATTGTTCACACAAAAACATAGTCATCAGACTCGACCAGATCAGAAGTAGAACTGAGAAAAGAGCCAAACTGTGAGTCTTTTACGACTTCTACCTGACTATGTAGAGAGGAACAGGTTGTTCCGCAATTGGTACATTCCTGGATTTCTTCGTGAAATTGAAATGCATCCAAGTCTGTTTCAATACACAAAATTGATTTGCAAGTTGGACAAATAAAATCTGAATATTCCTGTACTATTTTGTTGTCACTTCTTTTAATGATCTTTAAATCATTCTTTGAGAAGGTCCAAATAGCACCACAATCGCCACATTCGAGCGTATCCTTCGCAAACCCGTCAGCGTGACAATTGATTTCAACATGTTCTTTACTTTTACATAGTGGACAATTCATAACGTTTTCCTCTTTTAAGTTAAGACATACACCTCATAGGGTATTTGTTAACACTGCTGGTATTCATTATCAAAGACAAACGCACACGTGTCAAGAGAAAAAGTCTTATTGTTCGGTAGCTTAGAGCTCTCAGCGTTTTATGTAGTATACAGAAGATATATTTTCTACAGGATTGTCTTGAGGAAAAATGATTAATGGTGAATTAATAGGTTGGAATTTATGAGTTTTACAGCTTAGGAACGTCGTTATGCAAACACGACAACAAATAACAGGACAGACTGGCTCACTTGCTCCAGAGATATTCAGAAAAGGAATCTGACCATGATTGTTGATCGGTATGCGAGCAAACGTTGCATGTGTGTGGAGGAAATTGGGCGATTACAAAAGGATTCTCTGTCATTGGCTGGACTCTTCTAAAGCGGTGAAGCCTGGTGATTGCGGTGCCGACGTTGAGGTAGCAGTCAATGAAACCAGACGAAGAATAGCCAAGGACGCCGTAAGCAACAGCAACAGGATCAATGCGACAACGCCGACCCAGCCCCAATGACTCCAAAACATTCCACCACCGGTTCCTGACAAACTGGATCCCAGATAATAAAAAAATAGGTAGAGGGATGAAGCCTGCGCGCGGGCGTTTTTAGCCTCGGTTCCAACCCATGCCGAGGCAATCGCATGCACACCGAAAAAGCCGATGGTAAAGATCACAACACCGGCAGCGATAGCAACCAATGGTTGCAGTAAGGTAAGCATCACCCCTGCAACCATAACCGACAATGCAAAATAGATGGTCTTACTGCGGCCGATGCAATCAACCATCCGACCTATTAAGGTTGAAGCAAAAGCCCCGAAAGCGTAGGAAAGAAAAATCCAGGCAACATGCGAAGGGTTAACAGAGTAAGGAGGTTCAGTCAGGCGAAAAGTCACATAGTTGTAGAGGGTGACGAAGCTTCCCATAGACAGAAATGCCACAGCAAAGAGACAACACAGCTTGGGGTTTCTCAGGTGACCAAGCAAAGAAGCGGTCAGTGACCGAAGTCGAAGAGGCTGGCGCTGAAAATGTCGTGAGCGGGGCAAGGTCGCCAGAAAAACGAGGCTCAGGATTAAATTTAATGCGCCGATGGCACCAATTGCAGTCCGCCATGTTGTTAAATCCGCAACCCAGGTTGTTAGCATCCGCCCACTCATGCCGCCCATGGCGTTGCCAGCAATGTAAAGTCCCATAGCGGTACTGACAGCGCGTGGAGACATCTCTTCGCTTAAGTAAGCCATAGCCACGGCGGGTACACCTGCCAGAACGACCCCCTGAACCAACCGCAGGACAATCAGCCAATACAATGAATCACAGGTCGCCGTCGCCAGCGCCAACAGGGAGGTCAAGACCACAGCGGTTGCCATCATGACTCTGCGACCAAGGGCATCGGAAAGCCCCCCAGAAACTGGCAAACTCCAAGCCAGCGCAAAGGTCGATACAGAAAGGACCAAACTCCCAACCATGGGAGAAACCGCAAACTCCGCAGAGAGCATTGGCAGCAATGGCTGAACGTCGTACAGCGTAGAAAAGGTAATGAAGCCCGCGATAAAAAGCGCAAGGTTTGCTCTGCGATAGTCCGACGAGCTTCGTTCAATATAGGGAGGTTTTGAGAGCATCTTCTTAACCTTCTTCAGCTTGGATTTACAGACAAGTTAGCCAGTTACTTTGCATAAGTAAAATATATTGTTATTATAGTGCTGATAACTTATGATTATACAGGGAGGGCTTATGGACCTACGCCAGTGTCGGGTATTTGTTGAAGTTGCTCGTGAAAATAGTTTTACCAAGGCCGCCAACCGATTACATATTGCCCAACCGGCCGTGAGCATGACAATCCGAAAACTAGAGGAAGACCTCGGTTTGGTGCTGATCAGCCGCAATGCAAAGCAGACCTGCTTAACTGCCGAGGGTGAGGTTTTTCTACGTCATGCGAAACGCATTCTTGCCAACTGCGCTGCAGCCCTGTCAGAGATGGGCGAACTACAGGGCCTGACACGCGGCGAAGTGCGCATAGGAATCCCCCCGATGATGAGTGCCTACTATTTTCCGCAGGTGATCCGTAAATTCATCCACCGTTATCCCCACCTTAACCTCTCTGTTTACGGCGATGGTGCAGCCAGCATCCAGAAAATGATCGCCCATGGCGACATCGATCTGGGGGTAATCACCGGCAGAAAGGTTCCTCATGACTTGGAGAGTCAACAATTTTTACGCGAGGAAATTGTCGCTGTTGTGCCGAACGATCACCCCTTTGCCAAGCGAGACTCGATAAGCATAGAGGACTTTTTAAGCCAGCCATTAATACTATTTAAAGCTGGCTATTACATGCGCGAGTTAATAAACGATCTGGCCATGACCTGCAAGATACAGCCAAGAGTTGTCTTTGAAACAAACCTTTTTTCAATGGTCAGTTCGCTCATCAAAGAAGGGCTCGGTGTATCGACCTTGCTACGCATGGCGGTGGTCAATGAACCGACCGTCAATGCGGTTCCCTTTGATCCGCCACAACATCTTGACCTGCTGATCGCCTGGCAAGCCGACGGCTATCTATCGCATGCAAATCGGGCGTTTGTCGATTTTTTGTTGGCACAGGCATCTGAGACAAACAAAGTTATTCCCTGTCCGACATAATAACCTTCATTGCATTTCCATAGGAAACAGGGTCAGGAAAGAAATGTAAAGATGCAAGCCACGCGTGCAGTTTTCCGGCTCCTGGATTCTGTCTGCTTCACGTTTAGAAAAAGTACCGGCTCACAGTCAATCATGATGTTCACCTGTCTTTGTAATCTTGCTTAGATTGAGAAATGTCTATTGACGAATTCCCTGGATTTCCAGACGAATTGTTACGTCATCACCGACAACGAAACCACCCGTTTCCAGTGCTTTATTCCAACTGAGACCGTAATCATGGCGATTGATTGTTGTACTTGCAGAAAAACCGGCGCGAACGTTACCCCATGGGTCAGTATTCTCACCACGGAAGCTACCTCTTAAAGCCACCTCCTTGGTCGTTCCGCGAATGGTAAGATCACCAACAACCGTAATGTTGTCACCGCTTTTAGCCTTTTCTCGCCATTTCTTACAGTTCCTTGAAGCTAAAACTGTAGCTGAAGCTCTTCGGACTGTGGAAGTCGAGAGGCTTGCCGCCGACCTCGGCGTAGGGGTAACCGAAAGTATTGAGCGGTGCACCAGCCTGGGCGGGATTGAGCACAAGGTCACGACCGCTTGCCAGTTGGAAGCGGTAGGCATCAATGCCACCCCAGAAATAGTCGCGCAGTTCCACGATGCGCGGGCTGTCGAGCTTTAGTTTCTCGACCAGCATTGCCTTAAGCACATCGGCCGGATCAGCAGACACCCAGCCATAACCTGGGATGAAAAACTCGGACCAGCAGTGCTGCCAGGTGGTGATATCCTGTTCAGCCTTTTTACCGAGGCGCAGGCCGAATACTTCGCGGGCCGGTACTCCAGCGGCACGGCAGAGGGCCACGAAAACCGAGGAGATGTCGGTGCACTTGCCACCTGGCTTGATTAACAGGTAACAGACGTCGCCCTTGCCGCAGCCACGAGTCTCTGGATCTCGGTACATATTCTCTACGGTCCAGTCGTAGATCGCCTTAGCGCGCTCCAGCACGGTCGACTTGCCCGCAGTAATCTTGTCAGCCATCTCCTTGACGGCCCCATCGGTCGGTCCGATGCTGGTGGGCGCCAGGTACTCGGTGTAATCGTCCGGGTTCCAGGCTGGCTCCCGCTCCGGGAAATCATCACGGCGCAGCTCGTCACGTACCACTTCAAAGGCGAGAGTCAATTTACGGCTCTTGCTACCCTGCGGCCATTCAGCATAAAGCAGCGGCGTACCGTTTACAGGTGCTGTATAGACACCTGTCTCGGCGTAGTCGCCGTCCAGCCGGATATTACCGATCAGCTGGTCCTGATTGGAGACCGGATAGGGAATCCAGAGTTGAACGATTTCATCAGACGGCTGGATACTCAAGTCAAACTCCATGGTCACCAATCCGGCCCGGTTCTCGGCCCAGGCAGACATGGTAAACAGCAGGGTTATGGCAACAAAAGCCAGTAGAGGTCTCATCATGGACGGTTGCTCCTGTAGATACATTAGATGTTAATATTCGCTCGCATTGTCATTGATTGACATCGCCAGGTCAAATTGATAATTTCGATAAAAACGATAAGACTTATTGATAATACCGATGGAGGCCATTTGTGAATTTGCGTCAACTCGAACTGTTCGTTGCCGTTGTCGAGGCGGGTAGCTTTTCTCGCGGTGCCGAGGCCGCTTCGCTCACTCAGTCGACCGTAAGCCAGCATGTCGCTGCTCTTGAGAGCGAAGTTGAGCTTCAACTACTGGATCGCACTGGCCAAGGTGTCATGATGACCCATGCTGGCAAACTATTCCAGCAACATGCATACAAGGTTCTGGAGGAATGCGCCGCTCTGCGCCAGGCGATGGCTGGATTCCGCGGTTTGCAGCAGGTCGAACTAACTGTCGGTGCGAGCAATATCCCCGCCAACTACCTGATTCCAGC
>DAOWJU010000118.1 GCA_030640215.1 Desulfuromonadales bacterium | reverse complement strand
TATCCAACAACGGGCACAACTCGCCTTTCATTATTTTTGGTTTCGTGGAGAGAAAGTTGCCTCCTTTGAAAATCAATATACTTCCATTTCAAGGTAAAAATTTCCCCTTGTCGCATCCCGGTTGATAGCGCAAGCACGACAATCGTGTAGAGATCTTTATTCGAACTTTCTTTGCATGCCGTTAAAAGTGCCTTCATCTCTGCTTCATCTAAAAAACGCACCCTTCCCCTTGGTTCAGTCGGCTTCTTGACCTTGGCGACAGGATTGTGTTCCAACCAGCCCCATTCATTAACTGCAACGGTGAACGCATGAGAAAGAGCTGAGAGGTATCTTTTCACTGTTGCGGGTGCACGGGTTCTCCCTTTGTCGTTTTTATCGTTAAAAAGACGCTCTTTGCATTCACTGATTAAAGCGGGGCTGACTTCTGCAAGCAGGTAGTGGCCGATTTGGTTTTTCCACCAGTTGAGTTGGGCTTGCTGTTGCTTAATCATTTTAGGTTTGTGAGGCAAGACCTGGGCAATGTAACGATCTACCAAGTCTGAAAAGGTATGCTTCCTTGCCTCATGAGTGGGGAAGTATCGGCCATGTCGAATTGCGGACTCTGTATCTTGTCCCCATTTCTTGGCATCTGTTCTGCGCTCAAATGTAGCTGATTGTGGAGGGTAGCCCTTGAGACGAACTAAGGCGCGATATTTGATTTTTCCACTCTTGTCTTTCCGCTCTTGGATGACTGCCACTGGACACCTCTTCTTTGTGGTAATGGTTGGCCAACTGTTGCCGGTTAGTGTACCAAGAGTGTACCGAGAAGCAAATCATAAAATAACAATGGCCTAGACATGTACGTCTAAGCCATTGTTGTTATTGGTTTATCAGTTTATTTATTCTTCAGTCATGAGGCCTTCACAACAGATCCGCAATCTGCTGCCCGTTTGATTCAACTCTTGTAAATCAAAAAATTAACATCCAGATAATCGGTCAAGAAACCCCACTATCTTTGGCGTAAACTTCTCCGGCTCCACCAAAAACGAATCATGACCATAATCTGAATCGATCAGATGATACTCCGCCGGTTTCCCCTGCTTGTGCAACTCCCCAATCAACTCTTCCGTCTGGTAGGGCGGATAGAGCCAGTCTGAAGTAAAAGCAAACCAGAGAGATTGACAGTCCAGATTGCTTAGAGCCTCTTCCAGGCCCTCGAAACCCCAAGCCACATCGTAGAGGTCTAGTGATTTGGCGAGATAGAGAAAACTGTTGGTGTCAAAACGGTCGACGAAACTGCGGCCGTTATAAGACAAATATCTTTCGATCTCGAACTGACCGAAGAAATCATATTGACCATCCCGGGCAGAGAACCTGCGGCCGAACTTGAGATTCATCGACGGGTCAGAAAGGAACGAGATATGGCCGACCGCACGAGCTAAGGCCAAACCATCTGCTGGCGGGTGCTCTGGTCGGTAATTGCCCTTGCGCCACATCGGATCGTTGTAGATCGCCTGACGAGCCAGGGCATTCAGTGCAATGGCCATTGGAGAAGGTCGTCCGGTACCGGCAATCGGGATGATCGAGCGGACGCGTTCCGGGTAATGGATCCCCCACTCAAGCGCCTGCATGGCCCCCATGCTGCCACCGATGACGGTGAGCAGTTGATCAATTTTCAGGTGATCAATGAGTAGCTGTTGTGCGCGCACCATGTCGCGCACCATGATTACTGGAAACTGCAGGTTATAAGGCTTGCCGGTTCTGGGGTTGTTGCTGGTCGGTCCGGTGGAGCCGAAACAGGAGCCGATAACGTTTGAACAGATGACAAAATAACGGTCCGTGTCGAGGACCTTGCCCGGGCCGATCATGTCATCCCACCAGCCGGGCTTGCGGTCTTCAGCGTCATGCCGTCCGGCAGCGTGGGCATCTCCGGTCCAGGCATGAGCGACCAGGATGGCGTTGCTCTTGTCACTGTTCAGCTCGCCATAGGTTTCATAGGCGATCGTCAACGGACCGAGCAAACGGCCGCTTTCCAGCCG
>DAOWJU010000179.1 GCA_030640215.1 Desulfuromonadales bacterium | reverse complement strand
TCTGCAGCCGCCCTGTGATGCAGTGCCGCAACTGCGCTCCCGAAATTTTATCCTCTGCCCGATCATCGTCCGCAATCAGGCCATTGGTTTGCTGGCTGTCGATAACAAGTACAAACGCCAGAAACTATTCGATACCGATGTCGACACGGTCAAACTCTTTGCTGATCAGATCTCCTCATCGATGATGCGTATCAACCTGCTAGATGCTGTTGAATCTTTGACCAAACAGCTTGAGCACACCTTCAACGAATTCTTTAAGTATCGTGATGAACATGCCGAACTTATAACATCTTTACGTTTAGCAATATCCTCTACAACGAGTGCTACGACTGATATCTCTGGCGGAGCTGGTGTCATTCAGGAGTCGGTCAATTCAACGCGCTCGGCGGTTGGTCAGATATCTGTATCTATCGATCAGGTGTCCAATAACCTCAAGTCTCTCAATGAGTTCATGGAGAGCTCAATAGCGTCGATGACAGAGATCCAGTACACGGTCAGTGCCGTGGAGGAGAGCAGTGTTCGTTCCCAGACTATGTCGGAGACAGTCAAGGAACGTGCTGAGCATGGTGTCGAGACGGTCAAGCAGGTTCTTGATGGTATGCAGGGTATTGTTACTGCTGTTGAACAGGCTGAAGGAGTCATCACGAATCTTTCTACCAAGGGCGAAGAGGTCGGTACCATCACCTCGGTGGTGACGGAATTGACCCAGAAGACCAGCTTGCTGGCGTTGAATGCCGCGATTATCGCTTCCCAGGCCGGTGAGCATGGACGTTCTTTTGCCGTTGTCGCTGATGAAATCAGGACTCTTGCCCAGGAGTCCGCCTCGTCGACCGACCAGATCAACCAGATTATTGAGGAGATCCAAAAATATACCAGGGAAACCGTTGATCATATTCACCGTACTCACCAATTAGTTGCTGAGGGCATGCTGCAAGGGGAAGAGATGGCTGATGTCCTCTCCCAGATTCTGGGGAGTTCTCAACAGGCCATGGAGATGGCTGCTGATATCCGTAAGTCAAACCAGGAAATTTCCCAATCAGTGATTGGGGTGAGCAACTCGATAGAGGAGTTGGGTGAGATGTCGTCACAAGTTTCAAGGGCGTCTCGTGAAGAAGCCAATGGTGCCCGGAGCATTGTTGCTGCCGTTGAAGAAGTCCGGTCAATGACTGACGATATGGTTACGGCGACCTCTCGACAATCAGAGAATACACAACAGATAGAGACCTCTGTAGATCGCGTTAGTGATATGGCCCAGCGAATTTTTGATGAGATGGATGATCGTCGTAAAGGGAGTTTACAGGTTATAGAAGATCTGCGCAGGTTGAAGGAGGAAACTGGCTGAAAAGGCTAAATGTTGACCAACTAGACCAGAATAGGTACACCAGACTAATTATTCTCGATGGAGGTCAAGATGATTGTAAATATTTCTGAAGCAAAAGCGAACCTTTCCAAGCTGATAGATATGGCTTATCACGGTGAAAAAATAGTTATTGCTAAAAACAATTTACCCCTAGTTGATTTGGTCGTTCATAAACCGGAGGGAAAGCGCAAGCTCGGGTTGCTGGCTGGCCAATTTGAAGTGCCAGAAAATTTTAACGATAAAGATTCTACTATTGACGCAATGTTTTACGATTAAGCATTTTCTAAAAGAGTTGCCTTTTTATCACAGAGATCCGTTTGATCGCATGTTGATTGCTCAAGGGATGCAGAACCGGATAAAGATAATGACTGATGATTCTAAATTCAGAGATTATGAATGTCAGTTGGTGCGTTAATCGTGGTGGGATATCGGTACCTTATAAAATCCTTTGGACACGGATGAAAATCTGATTTACACGGATCAAACAAAACCTTAATACCTTAATGTCTCTGTCTTTAAGTCTTTGACTTTGACTCTAAATCCGTGTTCATCCGTGTAATCCGTGTCCCATTAAGAATTAGTCCCAAAGAGTCTCTGTAAGCCAATTGTTCTAAATCGTTGAATCATCCAGACGGGCTTTCTGCTCGTTTTTTGCATGGCGGATCGTCTGGGATGGACACATTTCGCGGCCTGGACAATCGTGCCGCCGGCATGGTTCGACATGAATCGTGACATCCGTTCCGGTGATTTTCTCGCCGATTTTCTTTTCGATATATTCAGTAACGTCGTGGGCTTCTTCGACCGAAAGATGCTTGCAGACCGTCAGGTGGAAATCAATCAGTTTCTGTGACCCGGCACGACGGGTACGGAGGTTGTGGAAGTCGAACAGTTCATCTTTGTGGTCGTTGATCAACTCTTCGATCTCATGGCGAATGGTTTCGGGTAGTTGTTCGTCCAGAATGTCGCGCATGCCTTGCCGCAACAGACGCAGTGATTCGAAAAGAATATAGATTGCAACCAGAATTGACATGACCGGGTCGAGCCAGGGCAGGTCGAAAAGAGTGATGAGAATCAGCCCGGTCAGGAGCGCCAGGTTAGTGTAAACATCCATTGAGAAATGCAGAGAATCAGCTTCCAGGGCTGAAGAATCAGTTTCTTTGGCAACTTTGAGTAAGTGGCGACTGATCATGAAGGACGCCACCGTACTGACGGACATGACCGCTATACCGATACCAGTTTGTTTGATTGGGCTGGCCTCGATTATACGCTGAATCGCTTCATAGATGATCCAGACGCCGGAGGCAGCAATAACGAAAGCTTGAAAGATCGTTGCCAGAGTTTCAAATTTACCATGACCGTATGGATGCTCCTCGTCAGCCGGTTGTTCCGCATGGCGAATTGCCATCAGGTTGATTCCGGACATGAGAATGTCGAGCAGTGAGTCAATCGCTGAGGTCAAAACCGCAAGGCTGCCGGTGAAAAGACCGGTCAGAAGTTTGAGAACAGCCAGAGAAGTTGCGGTGAATATGGAGAGGCTGGCCGCCGCGATTTTGGGTGATTTGGTTTTGTCCGTCATAACTACTCTGCAGCTGGCTCAACAGGGCAAGCTTGCCGCCAGGCATTATAACCATCACCTTCAATTGCCCAGAAGTCATCAATCCTCTGTTGATAGTAATCGAGCTCCTGGCATTGAGAGGCGATCTCCTTGGCAACACTTTCTGTAATTAATCCCTGTCTGACAAGGAACCGGTAGAATTCGGCCGTTCCGGAGAGAATACCTTTCAACTCGGTAAGGTTGGGTTCTGTAGTACGGATGATATACCAGTGTCCGGCAAATTGACGGACGTGTATTGGCATTGCGTCAAACAGGTTTACACGCCGGTCAGCAATGATGAATTCACGCAGGAAGTAGTCGGCCCCATGACAGAATTCACCCGCCTGTTCGGGGGCTATTTTGCTCTGCTGGGTCAGATCCTGGTAAAGATGGCGCAAAATATCGACGCACAGCTTGTCGACACGAATTTCATCGTCGAGGGTCTCTACGTTGTAATCCGTTTTGTTGAGCCCCTGTAACAGGGGGTATAGCTTGGTAAAAGTTGTCATGAAAACGCAGAATCTCCTTTGCTCAGTCTGGCCCTAACCATAATGCACTTAGTGGTATGTTGGCAACCTTCAGGATTACCTGAACTTCATCTAAAATATCGACTAACTGAGTCTTTGCTGTTTACAGTCAACTTGTCGTTTTGTTAACATAATGCCTTCTTCAGTCGAGAAATTTAAAATAGCAAAACAACCGGACAACTGGTTGTTTTTTTAGGAATATAGCGTTTGATGGCCAAAATAACACCTATGATGCAGCAGTACCTGGAGATCAAGTCTGATTATCCTGATGCAATTCTCTTCTTTCGCATGGGTGACTTCTACGAAATGTTTCTGGAGGACGCTGTCGTTGCGTCGCGAATTCTTGATATTACTTTGACTGCACGTAACAAGGGGGCTGTCGATCAGATCCCGCTCTGCGGCATTCCTTTTCACAGCTGTCAGCCCTATGTCGCCAAACTCGTTCAGAACGGTCATAACGTTGCAATCTGCGAACAGGTTGAGGATCCCAAGGCTGCCAAAGGGCTTGTTAAACGCGCTGTGGTCAGGGTCGTCACCCCCGGACTGGTTGTCGATACCGATACTCTGGATCCTCGCCGTAATAATTATCTGATGGCTCTGATGCCTCTCGATGATTGTTATGGCGTTGCCTACGTTGACATCACCACCGGCGAGTTTCGGGTGACTGAACTGCCTGATCCGGAGAGCACTGCCGGTGAAATTATCTCCAGAGATCCTGCTGAAGTGCTTGTCGCTGAGGGTGACGTTGGAGATCGCTTGATCGATGCTCTGCAGAACACTCTGCAAGGACGCATCGTCAACCGTTTGCCGGACTGGACAGCTGCCGAAGATCGTGCTCGTCAGGTACTCCTGGAATTTTTCCCGGGCAGTTCTCTGGAGAGCTTTGGCTGTCATGAGATACCCAGCGCCATTCAGGCTGCCGGGATGATTCTTTACTACCTTGACGAAACCCAGAAGGGGGCTGCTTCCCACCTGCAGCCGTTGCAGACTTACCATGTGCGCGATCACATGGTCCTTGACGATTTTACTCGCCGCAACCTTGAACTGACGGAAACTTTGCATGACGGTGGTCGCAGTGGCTCGATGCTTGGCGTTATGGATCGTACTGTGACAGCCATGGGTGCACGCAAACTCCGCCACTGGATGACCCATCCCTTAGTTGATCTGAAGCGTATCGAAGAGCGACACAGCGCAGTCGAAGAGCTGGTTCGGGAAAGTCTCTGTCGAGATGATCTGCGCCGCGCTCTTGATGAGGTTTACGACCTTGAGCGCCTCAATGGTCGGATTGCCATGGCAACCGGTAACGCCAAAGATCTGGCTGCCCTGCGTATCTCTCTGCAAAAGTTGCCGCAAATCATTGACCTGCTCGAACAGATCGAATGTCCGCTATTGACCGCTTTGCGAGAGACTCTGGACACCTTGCCAGATATGGTCGAATTGATCGCGATGGCCATTGTCGATGATCCTCCCTTTGTGATGCGCGAAGGCGGTTTGATTCGCGAGGGGTATCATGCGGAGTTGGACGAGTTACGCAATATCAGTCGCGAAGGCAAAAGCTGGATTGCTCGTCTGGAGCAGGATGAAAAAGAACGCACCGGAATTTCGACGCTCAAGGTTCGATATAACCGGGTCTTTGGTTACTACATTGAGGTGACCAAGTCGCAATTGGAGCGTGTTCCAGAGGATTACCAACGCAAACAGACGCTGGCCAATGCCGAAAGGTTTATTACGCCAACTCTGAAAGAATATGAGGAAAAAGTCCTCGGCGCTGAAGAGAAGGTTGTGCAGATCGAGTATGACCTCTTCCAGGAAGTGCGTCTGCAGGTTGCCAAACAAGGCCAGCGACTGCAGGCAACAGCAGATAAGGTTGCTATTCTGGATGTCCTGCTTGGTCTGGCCGATCTGGCCCATGAACGTAACTACTGTCGTCCCCTGATGGATGAATCGACGGAGCTGTTGATCGAGGACGGCCGACATCCGGTCATCGAAACCATGAACCTGGGCGAGCGTTTTGTCGCCAACGATGTCCATATGGATACTGTTGAGAGACAGATTCTGATCATCACGGGCCCGAATATGGCCGGTAAATCGACTTTCATGCGTCAGGTTGCGTTGCTGGTGCTGATGGCGCAAATGGGCAGTCTGGTACCGGCAAAAAAAGCCCACATCGGTATTGTCGACCGAATTTTCACCCGAGTCGGAGCCAGCGATAACCTGGCGCGCGGCCAATCAACCTTTATGGTTGAGATGACGGAAGCGGCCAATATCCTCAACCATGCCACGCCCCGCAGCCTGATTGTGCTCGATGAAATCGGTCGTGGCACTTCGACCTTTGATGGGGTTAGCATTGCCTGGGCTGTGGCTGAATATTTGCATGATAATCCCAAAGTCGCTGCGAAAACCCTCTTTGCGACTCATTACCATGAATTGACTGAACTTGCCCAGACTCGGGAGCGAGTGCAGAATTACAACGTTGCAGTCAAGGAATGGAACGATCAGATTATTTTCTTGCGGCGCATTGTCAAAGGTGGAGCCAGCCACTCCTACGGTATTCAGGTCGCGCGTCTGGCCGGTTTGCCGAGTCAGGTGATTGAACGTGCCAAGGAAGTTCTACGTAACCTGGAATCTGGTGAATACGAGGCGGGCGCACCGCGCCTGGCGCGCAGTAAACTGACTGCAAAGAAGATAGAAACATCGCAACTTGGTTTGTTTGAGCAGCCAGATCCTCTCCGGCAGCGTGTCGAAGAGATGGATGTTTCGGTTCTGA
>DAOWJU010000234.1 GCA_030640215.1 Desulfuromonadales bacterium | reverse complement strand
CGTTTACACCCTCCGTAAAATCCCGGTCTTTAGTTTCTACTGCATAGATTGGGCCTTGTTGGATAAGTTGCTGATACTATGGGTAATCTGTGGGGTGCGCTTGGAGGAAAGAACGTCAATTGACGGATTAGAATGTTAATTCTTCCAACATATTGGCCATTTGGCCGTATCTCCCTTGTTTTGTCAATGAGGGTCGTATGGAATTTGAAACCTGATTTTTTTAACGCTAAAGAGGCTGACCAATGAATTGTGATGAAGTAATTCTTAAAACAGCTGATGCCCTTGTTCGCATTCTTATTCTCGAAGGTGGGCAGGCAACCTCCTGGCACTTTCACACTGAAGTGACCGACAGAATGTTTTGTCTGGAAGGTCAGATTGCTATAGAGCAACAAGGTCCGCAGGAACGTGTTGTGCTCCGCCCTGGTGGACGCTGTGAGGTGACTGTTGAGCGGGTGCACAGGGTCGTCAACCTGGGCGCTGAAGCTGCAAAATATCTTCTGGTGCAGGGTGTGGGCCGATATGATTTTAATGTCGTGGATGAGGCATGGTTCGTTTAGATGTTGGCTTCGTAAAAGTCCAGGAACAAACGGCTTGGATCCTGACCTCATAATTGAACCTGAATTCACATTCTTTAAGATACAATCACGTCTTAGCGCAACGGATCAAAAAGCTCATCAAGGCCATTGAGCTTGAACTCGTAGACCGCCTGCATCATCCTGCCCACCTTGCCTTGCGGAAACCCCTTGCTGGCAAACCAGACCAGATAATCCTCCGGGACATCGATAATCAACTGGCCTTCGTACTTGCCGAACGGCATGCGTGCCTTGACCAGTTCGAGAAGCTGCGTGTGATCGTAAGCGGGGGTCTCACTCATGGTTTGAAAGCCTCTATCATGTCGTGCATTGCATCGATGCTGCGAATCCTTTTCATCTTGCTGATCTGTGCGGAGAAGTCCGCGGTGTCGATGAACATCAGGACATTCTTCAGCTTGTCGAGGATCTGTCTCTCTCCGCAAAAGAGTTTGCTGTAGCGAGCCAGAAGATCGTTCAGATAATGATGTAACATCTCTGCCGTTTCGGCTTTTGTCGGCTCTTCAGTGCGTTGAGCCCGCAAACGTTCAAAAAGTAACGGGTCGGCGATTGCGCCGCGCCCGAGCATCAGCCCGGCAGCCCCGGTTTCTCCCAATATCCGTAAGCCTTCAGCGGCAGTGCGGATATCGCCATTGGCGATCACCGGCAGTGAGGTTCCACGAACAACCCGTCCCGTGATGCTGTGATCGGCAGCCCCGGCATACTTTTGCTTGACCGTACGTGGATGCAGAACCAGAAAATCAACTTCAGCGTCTTCAAAGAGCGACAGAAGCGACAAGATCTGGTCTGGATCATTATAACCGGCTCGCATTTTGATGGAAAAAGTTCCCGAGATGGCCGTGCGCAGGGCAGGTATGACCTCAGCCAGAAGGTCGGGATGCTGCAACATAGCACCGCCGGTTGCGCCTGAGGTCATGCGTCCATAAGGACAACCCATGTTGAGATTGATGTGACAAGCACCGGCGGCTTCAGCGTTGCGGGCGGCAGCCATCAAGGCCTCACTGTTGTTGCCGACCAGTTGTGCGATCAGGGGCACATCTCCGGTTGTGCTGGTCACTTCTTTCAGGTCACTGCGGAGCAGACGCTTGCGGCTGACATTACTGACGCGCATGAACTCGGTAAACACCACATCGGGACGCACCCAGTCGATAAAGAGCGCGCGCATGGCTCGATTGGTCAGCCCCTGTAACGGGGCCAGCATCAGGGGCTTTGTCCCTTCTTGCCAGGGGAGTATGCGCAACGCGTTGTCTGCGGTCGCAGGTAAGGATTGATCTGGGTGCATGGTCGTTTGTCTGCTAACTCGCTGTTTGATCATCGCATGTGGAGGATTCGGCTATCACACACTGATTACGGCCGGAATCTTTGGCCTGGTAAAGAGCTTTGTCAGCCATAGCAACCACATCTGAAGGAGAGAGATTTTGGCTTGGAATAACGCTGGCGATACCAATGCTGATAGTGACTATTGACGACACTGGCGACCCGCAGTGTGGTAATGCCAACTCCCGAACACGGGCATGAAAGGCGGCGGCGAGCTCGGTTGCTCCCTGGATATGCGTATGAGGCAGAATGGCGATAAACTCTTCACCACCGTAGCGAGCCAGCATATCCCCGGCGCGGCAGAGCGCCCCCTGTAATGCCCATGATACTTTCTGTAAACAGACATCGCCTTCAAGGTGGCCGTAGTGATCATTGTACTTTTTGAAATGATCAATATCGATCATGACGACTGAAAACGGCTGTTGATTGCGTTGCTCGCGCAACCATTCGCGTGCCAGAAATTCATTGAATGAGCGTCGGTTCGCCAGGCCGGTCAGGCTGTCGGTTACAGAGAGTCTTTCCAACTCCAGATTGACTTCGGCCAGGCGTTCGTTGAGAACCATAAGGTCCTCTTCTCGAGCTTTTCGGCGATTCATCTCGGTTTTCAGGCGGAGGGCTGAACGGACTCTGGCCAACAGCTCCGTGTGGCTTGGTGGCTTGGTAATGTAGTCAATGGCACCGGCAGTGAACGCAGAGTCCAGCCCCTCGAGGAAATCAGAACCACTGATGATGATAATAGGGACGTCACAGAAGATCTCATGTGCGGAAAATTCCCGGCAGGCATCGATGCCGCTTTTGCCGGGTAGGTTGATATCAAGCAGGATCAGGTCAAGGTCGGTTTCCGTCTTGTCCGGTTCATTGAACCCAATCACCAGATATGCTTCCTCAACTGAATCACAGAGAATCAAATCAGTGTAGCCAACCTCGTTGAGAAGGTCGCTGATAAAAACTCGGGAAACCATTGAGTCATCGACAATCAGTATGCTCATCTTGTTACCACATAATCATTAAGGCTGGATTTCTATTCAGCTATAAGGATAACGCAAAGATTAGAAAGTAAAAGGTCCGGAGTTGACTTTCGGGGCTGTCATCGTGATTGAAGCGGTTGTTGTCAATTGCTTAAAGAGTCCAGCTCTTCCCAACGGGTGTAGGTTTCGGCTAGTTCCGTTTCGATCATTTCCAGCCGGGTTGTTGTCGTAGCGACCTGTTCTCCCGCTGTGCGGTAAAAGTCAGGGTCCGCCATCTTTGCATGCAATTCGGCAATTTCTGTTTCGAGTGTATCGATTTGCAACGGCAACTCTTCCAGCTCGTGCTTTTCCTTAAAAGTCAGTTTACGGGTCCGCTCTCTCTTTGGTTTCCCCTTGGCCACGACTTTGGTTTGGGGAGTTTCCTCCGGCTGCGGCCGTTGCTGCAGCCAGTCGTCATAGCCACCGACGTATTCGCTGATCTGGTTTTCAGCTTCGAAGACAATGGTGCTGGTGACGACACTATTAAGAAATGCGCGGTCGTGACTGACCATGAATAGTGTTCCCTTGAAATCAGCCAGTAACTCCTCAAGCAGATCAAGGGTCTCAAGGTCAAGGTCATTGGTCGGTTCGTCAAGGACCAGAACATTAGCTTCACGAGTAAAGAGGCGGGCCAGCAGGAGCCGGTTACGTTCACCACCGGAGAGAATGCGAACCGGGCTGCGGATACGGTCGGGGGTGAAAAGAAAATCCTGCAGATAGCCGATCACATGACGGGAATTACCGCCAATGACGACCGTGTCCTGTTCGCCAGCGAGATTTTGTTGAACCGTTAACTCGGGATCAAGCTGTTCACGTAACTGATCGAAGTAAATGATCTGTAGATTGGTGCCAAGCTTGACGCTGCCCTGCTGGGGGGAAAGTTCACCCAAAATCAGTTTGAGCAGAGTGGTTTTGCCAACGCCGTTGGGACCGATGATGCCGATTCGATCACCACGCATGACTGTTGTTGAAAAGTCTTTGACCACGGTCGCATCACCATAGGCGAAGGTCAATCCCTTTACCTCGGCGACCAGCTTGCCGCTGCGTTCCGCCTCTTGCAGGTTGAAGCGGGCTGTGCCAAGTCGTGCACGGCGCTGATGATGTTCTTCACGCATCTTCTTCAGCGCACGCACGCGACCTTCATTACGGGTGCGACGAGCCTTGATTCCCTTGCGGATCCAGATCTCCTCTTCGGCCATTTTTTTGTCGAAGCGGTTATTCTCCTGGTTTTCTGCGTGTAAAAACTCTTCTTTGCGTTGCAGAAAAGTGTCGTAATCGCAGGCGAAATCAAACAGGCGCCCACGGTCGATCTCGACGATGCGAGTTGCCAGACTACGTAAAAAGGCACGATCATGAGTGACAAAGACCAGAGTCAGGTTCTCGCGCTTCAGAAATTCTTCCAGCCAGGTAATCGATTCGATATCAAGATGGTTGGTTGGCTCATCGAGTAAG
The DNA here is from genome assembly GCA_030640215.1 of Desulfuromonadales bacterium. Taxonomy (GTDB): domain Bacteria; phylum Desulfobacterota; class Desulfuromonadia; order Desulfuromonadales; family BM103; genus M0040. The sequence continues at coordinate 21,715 of DAOWJU010000234.1, read as the reverse complement.
AGAATGTCGGGAGCGACGGCCAGTGCTCTAGCCAGCAGAACCCGGCGCATCAAACCTCCGGAGAGGCTGGCAATCGGAAGTTCCGCAGAGAGTTTGAGACGAGAAAGTACCTGTTCGATTTGTTGCTGATGTGCCCAGCCGTCACAACTCTCTAGCTCATGCTGCACAGCTGACAGCTCGTCGTGCAGATCGGCTTCGCCCTGTTCCATACGCAGACTCAGATTGTGATAACGAATGAGATGCAGACCGATAGGGCCAAGTCCCTGTGCGATTGCCTCGTAGATTGTGCCTTGAAGATCGCGGGGGATGTCCTGCTCCAGACGAGCAACCCGCAAGCCTGGTTGGCGATCGATGACACCATCATCCGGTGGCAGCTCACCGGCAATCACTTTAAGCAGGGTCGATTTGCCGGTACCGTTGCGACCGAGTAAACAGATGCGCTCGCCTTTGGCAATGCGTAGCGAAATGTTCTCGAAAAGAAGTGGCCCGCCGAAAGCCAGACTGATGTTGCGAAGATTGATAAATGCCATGAATACTCACTTTTTTAAAAATACAGGCGATTATGGCAGAAGGTCGCTCTGATGCAAAGTAAAACGGTTACGACGTTGCGCTGTTCCAGCAGGACAAGTCTGTTTAAACCATTTCTTAACGCAAACACGCAAAGAACGCAGAGGAAAGACTAATCTCTTTTGATAAATGACTCGATCATGGTCATTATGCTCTGCGTCTTTGCGTTAAATCTTGATTGGTTTATAGACTCGTAGATTTTTTTTCCAAGAGCGGAGCTTAGTGTTAAGGTGAACGCCGTACTAACCTACTGAAATGGAGACTCTCAATGCTTAACCTCGGATACATGAACCAGCTCAAGGTCCATGCGATAGACGATGATGGTGCCTGGCTGCAGGCTGGTCGGCAAGAAGCCTTGTTGCCGAAGTATGAACTTACTGCAGCCATCAGCCAAGGGGATATGCTTGAAGTCTTTGTCTACGCTGATGGCGACGGGCGTCCGGTAGCGACCCTGCGTCAACCGATTGCAGAGGTCGGCGAGTTTGCCTTGATGCGCGCAAGCCAAGTCAATGTCCATGGCGCATTTATGGACTGGGGCTTGTCTAAAGACCTGCTGGTGCCACTTAAAGAACAAGCGGAGCCAATGAAAATTGGTCATCATTACCTGGTCAATGTTCGCCTTGACCGCCAGGGCCGTCCGATCGGTACCGCGCGTCTCGACAAATGCCTATCAGGCATTGACAATACCATTGGCGATGGCCAGGAGGTTGACCTGATCATCTGGGAGCCTACCGACCTTGGCGTCAAAGTGATCATCAACCATCGCTTTGGTGGTTTGCTCTATCAGGATGAGATTGGCGATCATCTCAAATATGGTGATCAGCTTAAAGGTTTCATCCGTCTTATCCGACCCGATGGGAAGATAGATTGTACTCTCAGGAGGGGTGGTAAGGCAGACAGAGACGACGCCAAAGATAAAATTATACAGGCTTTACTGGATAACCAGGGTTTTCTGCCGTTACACGACAAGAGCCCAGCAGAGCAGATTCAGAATATGCTCGGCATGAGCAAGAAGCTTTTCAAGAAAGCTGTTGGTGGCCTGTACAAATCAGATTTGATTGAGTTGACAGGCGATGGCATTCGATTAAAAGAAAAGTAGTGACTCTATTTGACAGCCCCCGAAGGTTGTTGTAGAAATTTAGAGGAAAGATCGTCCCCCGGCCGATCAGGCGCTACTAACTTAATGTTGAGAAAAGTAAGGAGAAACAAGATGGCAACTTATACCTGTGCAAAATGTGGAATGGGTGTCAATGCGACCTGTGCCAAGTGTGATAGCCCGCTCGAAAACGACTCTCTTGATCTTGGCAATGGTAACAGCGTGCAGGTTTCAAAATGTCCGAACGGGCACGGCAAGATAAAGTCGCCTATGTGTTGTGGTGAGGATATGAGTTGTTCGCTTTAACCTTAATCAGCGAGTTTGTTGCAGTAATTTAATCTACAAAGCGATGGCCACCAAGGTGTTTAGGACAGAAAATGGCCACCAGTTATGCCTGGTGGCCTTATCGTTTGGCTACTGACAAATCCCAATTTGACCCTGCTTATACTCGGCATAGAGTCTGTAGACAGAGGATCTGCTAATACCGAAGATTTCACAGATGTCACGCTTACTAAGCTCGTCAGTTTCAAAAAGCCTGACCATCTCAGAAATTTCATCAGAACTTAGCTTGGCTCTTATCCCGAATTTTACCCCCCTCGCAATCGCTCTCTCGCGACCTTCTCTAGATCTTACTCTGATTATGCCCCGTTCAAATTCACCAATGGAGGCCAAAATGTTGAATTGAAGTCTCCCATAAATTGTTGTCGTGTGTTCTGCGACAATTATCCTGTCCGCAATCATCCACTGGCGTAGCGTTTCAACAGAGAGCTTCAGATCATGATTCTCGCTGAGCTTCTCATGAGCAAAAGTTGGCCCAAAATCATGATAATGTTTGCGGATAAGATCAAGCGCCTTGGTCCTAACCGATTCGGCAAGACAACGATTGCTGGGACGTCTTCGCCGTCGTGAAATCAGAGCAGCAGCACCATTTTGGCGATAGCGTTTCATCAAACGCCTGATTTGACGGATGCCCAGCCCAAGTTGGCCAGCCGCGTGTTTCTGTTTGATCGTACCGGAATCGAGCGTCTCAATAACCGCAAGACGATCCAGTTCTTTGTTGCTCATTGAATATATTTCCCTTGTCATCTGGTCCCCTTTCAGAATTTGATAAGAGGACATTTGTAACTTGGACAAAGGGGACATTACTATCTTGGACTAACAGTTAGGACAAGTTTGTGTTGACATGTTTATCTTCGTGTGAAATATATTGTGGACCATTTGTTACAGAAAGGTGTTTTATTATGAACAAAAAGTCTATTGATGGAGATCTGTTTTCTCGAGTTAGAGCCTTAAAAAAGCTGACGCCCACTCAATTCAAGATAGTGGATTGGTTTCGTAACAATGAAAACAGTCTCGCGTTTGAAAACCTAATTGCCTTGAGTGCAAAATCTGGCGTGAGCAAAGCCTCTATGGTGCGTTTTTTGATTCATGTCTTGGGCTACCGTGATTTTGCAGAGTTTCAATGCGAACGTCAGAAGAAGATGGCGCAGAGACTTGAATCACCTATTATGTGCTACCTAAACTCGAGTGACGATGCACTAGGTGGTGAAAGTACTTTGATGCAGCATGTCCCCTATTCTCTGCAGGCAATCCAATGTGCTTATAATTTTTTGGATATCACCGCCTTTACACAGATATCAAATCTTTTAGCTCAAGCAGAACGTCCGTTATATCTCATGGGACACCGCACCTCATATGCGCTGGCCTCCCTGGCGTATACAAACCTTCAATACATAAGGCCCAACGTACACATGTTGGGTGACGCACATTCATCCTTTCCTCCTGAAATATTCAATGTTGGTAAAGGTGACATTGCCCTAATTATTTCGCGTCGTCGCTACTCTCAAAATTCTCTAAATATAGCCAGGGAACTTAAAAATATCGGGACAGAACTCGTTCTATTGACGGATGCCGAGGTCACACCTCTATCCCACTTGGCAGACATACAGTTGGTTGTGCAGCCACCAGAGAAAGTCGTCTTTGAAAGCCTTGCCGCCTGGACAGTCATATTGGAAGCAATGACATTAAATGTTGCCGACAAGTGCCGCCGTACAAACCCTGATTATTCTGTCCGTGCGGAGAAGATAGTTAGTGAATTTTTTGGATTTTCAGCAAGCATGATGGAAAAGGTGAATTAACTGAACAATTTTTAAAGGTGGCGCAGAGGATGTCGTGTTGACGTGTAGTTTAACATTCAACTTTAAAGGAGAAGTCTATGTCGAAACGTGTGTTTGGATTACTGGTATTGGTTGCTGTTTTGGTAACTACTAATGGATTCGCCGCTGATTGGCCTAATAAACCGATTAAGCTGACGGTTGCTTACGGCGCAGGTGGCACAACAGACATGAGTGCTCGCTTGCTAGCGACTATTCTGGAGAAGGATCTGGGGCAAACTGTGGTTGTCCAAAACAAGCCCGGTGGTGGTGGTTCTGTAGCCGCCAGCATCGCAGCCACCAACAAACCAGATGGCTACAATATTTTCACCCTTGTCACGGCCCCGGCGGCCATCACACCGCACATGCAGAAACTTACATTCAATCCATTAACTGACTTTACATTTATTGCACGTTATGGGTTATGGCATTATGCTTTGGTAGTCAAAGCGGATTCGCCTTTTAAAACTCTCGATGATCTAATCAAGTACGCAAAAGAGAATCCCGGAAAAGTTTCGTATGGATTGTCTGGTTCCGGAAATCCTCAGCATTTGGTTATGGAGAGACTAAAAAGAGCAACCGGTGCTGACTGGAAGGCCATACCCTTTAAGAACGGTTCGCAAGCCGTTACTGCCACCCTGGGTGGCCATGTTGCTGCGGTCGCCGGTGTGACCGAGTGGGTTCCTCAGGTTAAGGCTGGGGAAATGCGCCTTCTGGCTGTATTCGATGATGAAAGGATGAATGAATTCCCTGACGTGCCAACACTCAAAGAATTGGGTTATGACATTGTTGCGCCTTCCTGTCTTGGGATCGCTGGGCCAAAGGACATGCCTGCGTCAGTGGTGGCCCGATTGGAAACCGCCATCAAAAAAGCGATGGACGATCCTCAATTCATTGAATTGATGGACAAAATCATGATTAAAAGAGCCTACTTAGATTCAAAAAACTTTGGGGTTTATGTTAAAGAAATTTACGAACAACAGGGTAAAATCATTCGGGACGCTGGCTTGGCCTCCAAGTAAATGAATAGTTGGCCCGGGGTCGACAGCCCTGGGCCAACTAAGTAATCGAGGACGTGTTGATCATGTACAGCCAAAAAAAAATGGACTTTTTAAGCGGGTTGTTCCTCTTCGGGCTCTCCCTGGTAATTCTCTTTTATTTAATTCCCAATTATGTTACCGAGAGTTCTAATGCTGAGCTCTCGCCTAGGTTTTTCCCAAACCTGGCAGCTACAGTACTTCTGATATTAAGTTTTTTCCTGAGCATCATCTCTCTCAAACAACTATTTTATCACGAAAAATGGAAGGGATTTACAGTCCTTTTTACCTTTCAGACTCAGGAAACGCCAAAGGCTGGGCCACTTTTGAGCGTGATTATAATTTCGATTTATTTTTTATTATTTGAACATGTCGGTTTTCTTATTGCGACTCCTCCCTGTGTTGCTTTGTTATTATTGATTTTTGGCCAGAGGAGACCGCAACGGATAGCAACCATCAGCCTGGTTCTTACCGGAGTTGTTTACGTTTTATTTACCTATGGCTTAAAAACCATATTGGAATAGAGATAATCATGTTGAATGAACTTATGATCGGGTTTGAGATGGTGCTGACCCCCCTCAATGTCGGTGCAATTTTTATTGGTGTTGCATACGGGGTATTTATGGGAGCGATCCCTGGTTTGACCGGTACTATGGGCATCGCGCTTATCATTCCTTTAACGTACAGTCTTTCACCAATCACTGCATTTTGCATACTACTAGGCACCTACAAAGGTTGCCTGTTTGGTGGGTCAATACCTGCCATACTCATTAATACCCCAGGTGCCCCTGCCGCAGCGGTGACAGTTTTTGATGGATTCCCGATGGCTAAGAAAGGGCAAGCTGGCAGAGCTATGGGCATCGCGTTATGGTCTTCGGTGTTAGCCGACGCCTTTGCTACCATTTGTCTGATTTTTCTGGCTGTTTATCTCGCCCGGTTTTCTTTAAAGTTCGGTCCACCTGAATACTCTTCTCTTATCATTTTTTCGCTGGCTGTTGTAGCTGGTGTTTCCGGCGATTCAATTATCAAAGGTGTTCTGGCCGCTGCAGCAGGATTTTTGCTTGCAACTGTAGGGTTGGACCCTATGATTTCCACCCCAAGGTTCACGTTTGGGTGGGTGACTCTCTTTAACGGTATCAATATGATGGGTCTTATGATCGGCATGTTTGCCGTTTCGGAGGTTCTCATCCAGTCAGAAGGCAAGGCCCTCAAAACCACAAAAATGGCTACAGTTGGTAATGATTCGGCGTCCTGGGCCGACATTAAATACTGTCTGCCGACCATTTTCAGGGGAGGCATCATTGGATTGTTGATTGGTGCTCTGCCTGGTCTCGGCGCAACACCAGCGGCCTTTTTGACTTACGCAGAAACAAAAAGAGTATCAAAACATCCTGAAAAGTTTGGGAAGGGAGCCATTGAAGGTATTGCGGCAGCGGAGTCTGGAAATAACGCGACCTGTGGTGGAGCCTTGATCCCTTTGATGGCTCTAGGTATCCCCGGTGATGTGACAACTGCAGTTTTACTGGGTGCATTTCTCATCCATGGGCTCACACCAGGACCAGCGCTCTTCAAGGAAAATATTTCCATTGTTTATGCGATCTTCGCGGCTATGCTGATAGCTATTGTTTTTTTGCCGCTAGTGGGGCGTTTATCTATACGCTTTTTTGCACTTATCGCAAAAGTACCAAGTTCTATCGTATATCCGGTCACGATGGTTCTCTGCACTGTAGGGGTCTTTGGTTTCAACGCAAGCTTTACAGACCTCTGGATCATGCTGATATTTGGCGTAGTGGCCTACTTCATGCGTAAGCTCAGCTTTCCTGTGGCACCTTTGCTGATTGCTTTCATTCTTGAACCTATAGGCGAGCGATCTATTCGCCAGAGTTTGACCCTTTCCGATGGAAGTATTGGTATCTTTTTTACCCGTCCTATTTCAGTGGCGTTCCTGTTGATGGCTGTTACGGCAGTGGTTATTCTCATAAAAATGAAAAGAAGAAAAACGGTATGAATAAAATGCAGAAACTCTCTGTACAGGTTAATGCATTGGCAAAAGAATTGGCTAATACTTTAGCCGCTTTTAGACGCGATTTGCACCGACACCCAGAATTAAGTTTTCAGGAAAAGCGAACGTCTCAGGCCATTAGAAACCTCTTGAGCCAATCAGGAATCGATTTCATTCCTCTTGAAGCAGAGACCGGAGTTCTTGGTGTCATAGAAGGACACGCCACTCTTGATTCGTCTTTAGTAACAGCTCTAAGAGGGGATATCGACGCGCTACCCATAAAGGAAATGACAGGGCTGGAATACAGTTCAGTACATCCCCAAGTAATGCACGCTTGTGGCCATGATGGCAACACGACCATGGTGCTTGGGGCAGCAATAATTTTGTCCCGCTTGCGGGCCAGTTTCGGAGGTGTGGTCAAGCTGATATTCCAACCGGGCGAAGAAACACTGCGAGGAGCTAAAAGTATGATCGCCCAAGGGGTCCTGGACAATCCTCGGGTTGATCGCATCTACGCTTGTCATGGTTGGCCAGGCCTGACAACTGGCCAGATAGGTGTATATCCCGGAAGATACATGGCTTCCGCCGGACGATTCGAAATTAGCGTCACCTCCTCGGGAAGTCATGGTGCTTACCCTCATCAAGCCTCAGATGCTACGTTGACTGCATGCGAAATAGTACAACGCCTCAATTGCGTAGTTAGCCGGGAACTGAGTGCTCTGGATAGCGCGGTCTTGTCTGTTTGCACCATCAATGGTGGAGAGGCATTTAACATTATGCCAGAGAAGGTCATCATTACCGGCACTATTCGCTGCCTTAACAAGGATGTTGAGGCCTGTCTAAAGGCGGCCATCGAAAGAGTTGTCGAAGGAGTAACTAAGACGAATAGGTGTGGCGGCAATTTAATCATAGAGGATTTGGTCCCATCACTGTGCAACTCGACTTCCGGTGTCGAAGCTGTCCAACTTGCCGCCAGTCGAATTATGCCTTCGGAAGCTTTTGCTTTGTTGCCCCAGCCATGTATGGGATCTGAGGATTTTTCACACTATTTACAAAAAGTACCAGAGGGTGCCTTTATCAGGGTCGGTGTAACACCAGAAGGCCAGCATCCGATCCCCTTGCACAGTGGGAAGTTCAATTTTGACGACCAATCTCTGGTGACAGGTAGCGCGCTTTTGGCCCAGATCGTACTAGATCGCCATGTGCCTTAACCAAGTAGTTTATTTTGAGCAGTATACTAAGTACCCTGCCTTTTTTGACACAATTAGTCTCTATCCAGAGTGATGGTCTGGGCATTTACTCTCATTATTCTGGACCGCAACACCTTTGGTTGGGTGGAAATAATGAGCTGCCCCGCCTCAAACAGTGAGGTATCAGAATAAGCACAACTGATCGTCATGGTGCAAGACTTCGTACCCTTCTTTACCTTGACTCTGGTCAAAACTTTTGACTGTATCTTCATTTATATGACAACCGACTGTGCTGGCAAAATATCATCCGGTCCAAAACTCACCGCCTGATAACAATTACATTTCCCGTTTGATACCGAAGTCGGTTATTTAAATTCTCTATGGAGAATTCAGATGACGATTCCGACACTCGAGTGAGTAATTAGACGATACATATACAAGGGAAAGAGCCGCTTGAGGTGGCGACTGCCAAGTCGTACCCCTGGTCGACATCAGGACAAAGCTGACTGACCAACTGGTTGCCAAGCTGGGGTATGGCTCGGTTGCAACTCAACAAGGCTGGGATAAAAAGCATGGACCAACCCATAAAGTTGAATCGCAAGCTACAACTCATCTTTTCTGACCGGGTCGGGATTGCTGCTGATGTTGCTAGCCTGATGTCCGAACAGAGGATCAACATCGCCTTCTTTGAAATGGACGTTCAGGGTGACCAGACGACCATCTATCTGGAGGCAGAAGGTGCCCCCGAGATCGACTGGGACTCTTTTCTCGACAAATTGAAAACCATTCCCGATCTCAGGGAAGTTTCCAGTATCCAGACCCTCCCCCGGGAAGAACGTGAAAAACGGCTTCAGGTTGCGCTGGACAGTATCAGCGACGGGATTTTGGGCATCGACAATCAGGGCGAGGTGGTCATCATTAACCGGGTTGCCCGGAATATTTTGGACTGCAATGACCGCGAGGTAACCGGCACGAACATCCGCGATTTGAAACGGGCTGACCAGAAGTTGGAGGAATGTCTGTCAGGAAAGTCTTTTACTAATGTAAAAAAGAACCTGATTGCCCCTAACGGGCGATTTCAGTTTCTCGCCACCGGAAAACCGATCAAGGGTTCTTCAGGGCGGATCGTCGGTGCCGTTGAAATTATGAAGGACATGCAGGAGATCAAAGAACTCTCCACCGCGGTTGCCCCGTCGAGTCAGTTCAGTTTTAGCGATATGGTCGGCCGCAGCCCGGCAATCATGGAGGCCATTACCTTCGCCCAGAAGATTGCTCGCGCCGATACGGTTGTCTCCATCGATGGCGAGAGTGGCACTGGAAAAGAACTCTTTGCCAGTGCCATCCATACCGAAAGCGGGCGTAGCGGTCTGTTTGTCCCGATCAACTGCGCCGCCCTGCCGGAAGCTCTACTCGAAAGCGAGCTGTTTGGCTATGTCGGCGGGGCCTTTTCTGGAGCCGAAAAGAATGGAAAGACCGGTCTTTTTGAAGTTGCTAAGAGCGGGACCATTTTTCTTGATGAGATCGCTGAGATGCCACTGAACTTGCAGGCTAAGATGCTGCGTGTGATTCAGGAAAAAAAGATCCGGAAGATTGGCGGGAGTCATGAGATACCCATCAGTGCTCGAATAATTACCGCCACCAATAAAAACCTTGCGGAGATGGTGGAGAAGAAATTGTTTCGTGAGGACCTCTATTACCGTGTCAGTGTCTTTCCGATCTATACCCCGCCGCTGCGAGAACGGAGAGAAGATATCCCGCTTCTTGTGGAACAATTTCTTTTTCACCTCAACTTGCGGCTCGAAAAGAACTGGCAATCGCTGTCGTCGGGGGCCATGGAAAAGTTGCGCCAGCACAGTTGGCCAGGCAACATCCGGGAGCTGAAAAATGTCATCGAACGAGCCGCTATCCTTAGCGACGCTCCTCAAATTGAAGGCGAGTACATCCTCTTCGGAAAAGAGATCGGCAAGGCAATTCAGGAAACGAAAGAGATCGATACCGGGGAGTTGGGCCTAACGACTCTGCCAGTCCTGGTCGAACGTATTGAGAAACAGTATATCGCTGCGGCCCTGAAGCAATCCCGGAGCAAGCGCCAAGCAGCACGGCTTCTTGGGCTCACCCACACCGCCCTACTCAATAGGATGAAGAAATATGCTTCAGGGTGGAACGAAAACAGACCAGCGGAATGATTTCGTTCCACCCTGCAAGATTGGTACAAACAGGCATCTTGACACCAAAACTGACTTAATAATGGAACAGATTCATTCCAACTCCTGCCCGTCTCCATTTGTGGCCGTCTTGCGCACTGGCCAGATCATTACCAAGTGCTATTTCCCCCTAGCCCCGCTCAATCTCCCCTTGTCCAGGATTTAACGCTGTTTGAACCTTACCTAAGGTTCATCTAAAAGATTTTCTGAAGTGTGTAGATCTGGTTTCCCGTAAGTTGGCAAGGACCTTGCGTTATGAGACGCAAAGAGAACATGCAATCGCAATTGGAGGATTTAGGAAATCCCGTTCTTTTAGGGTACCTGATCCCTAGATAGTCAGTCGCTCATTGTTCTTTATGGTTGATGCTAAAATCGGGTTCGACGCAACCTTTCATCTAGTCTTTTATCAAAGGAACAGTATCGTGAAGAATCAATCGTTCGATTTGGTTATTGTTGGAGGGGGCCCCGGTGGTTACGTGGCGGCGATTCGTGGCGCTCAACTAGGATTCAATACCGCACTTGTGGAGCGTGAACATCTCGGCGGCATCTGCCTGAACTGGGGCTGCATCCCGACCAAGGCCTTGCTTCGCTCAGCCGAAGTCTACCGGAATATAAAGAACGCCAAACGCTATGGGCTCAAGGTGTCAAATGTCGGATTCGATATCGAGGACGTGGTCAAACGCTCACGCAGAATCTCCAGCCGCTTGCAGAAGGGGGTTGGTTTACTGCTGAAGAAAAACAACATCACCCTTATTGAGGGGACCGCAAAAATAGCGGAACCTGGACTGCTCAGCGTTGAAAAGGGTGGCGAGCTGAGTGAAGTTGCCGCCGACCACATCCTGTTGGCTACGGGTGCGCGGCCCATGCAGTTAGAGGGGCTCGAAGCCGACGGCAAACTGGTCTGGACCTACAAGGAAGCGATGACTCCCGAGTCTTTCCCTGAGAGCCTGCTGGTTGTCGGTGCCGGTGCTATCGGCCTCGAATTTGCCAGCTTCTACAACGAACTGGGAACAAAGGTCACCGTGGTGGAAGCGTTGCCCCAGGTTCTGCCAGCCGGAGACGAGGAAATCTCCAGCATGCTGGCCAAGGAGTTGAAAAGAAAAGGGCTCGCCATCCGAACCGGCACCATGCTCAAGGCGATGGATAAGCAGGATGACTCCGTCACCGTCACCATTGAGGTCGAAGGGGAGTGCGAGCAGATCACCGTTGATCGAGTACTACTGGCCATGGGGGTTGTCGGCAACACCGAAAATCTGGGGCTAGAGAAGACCGGAGTTCGGATCGAAAAAGGCGCAATCAAGGTCAACGAGTGGCTCCAGACCGACCAGCCGGGTGTATATGCCATCGGCGACGTGACCGGGGCGCCCTGCCTAGCCCACAAGGCTAGCCATGAGGGGGTGATCTGCGTCGAGAAGATTGCCGGGCTTGAAAAGGTTCATCCCCTGGAGCGGGACAGGATCCCCTACTGTACCTACACCCACCCCCAGGTCGCGAACGTCGGCCTCACCGAGGATCAAGCCAGGGAGCGTGGTCACGACATCAAGGTTGGCAAATTTCCCTTCACGGCCAACGGCAAGGCGATCGCCCTGGGAGAAACCGAGGGTATGGTCAAGACCATTTTCGATGCCGGTACCGGCAAGCTGCTGGGAGCCCACATGATCGGCACCGAGGTCACCGAGATGATCCAGGGCTACGGGATCGCCCAGAATCTTGAATCGACAGAAGAGGAGCTGATGTCCACCATCTTCGCTCACCCGACCCTCTCCGAGATGATGCACGAATCAGTGCTCGCTGCCTTCGATAAAGCATTACATCTCTGATTTGCGTATATAGATTGTGAACCAATGACTAGTGACTCTTCAGGAGTCACCGTTTCTAAAAGAGAGGAACCATGCTGAAAACAACCCCCTTGAACAAGGTTCACAGAGAACTGGGCGCCCGGATGGTCGATTTCGGCGGCTGGGATATGCCGGTTCAGTACACTGGTGTTATCGATGAACATCTCGCGGTACGCAATGCCGCCGGGCTCTTCGATGTTTCTCATATGGGTGAGATCGAGGTGCGTGGCAAGGGAGCGCTCGACTACATCCAGCGACTGACCACCAACGATGCCGCGAAACTGGTCGATGGTCAGGTGCAGTACTCGGCCATGTGCTACGAAAACGGCGGCGTGGTCGATGATTTGACCCTCTACCGCTTTGCTGATGACCGTTATCTGTTCTGTGTCAATGCCTCCAATATCGAGAAGGATTTCGCCTGGATGCAGAGCGTGCTGGAGAAGGGAGGGTTCATTGATGTCAGCCTGACCAATCTCAGCGACTCCTACGCCCAGCTCGCTCTTCAGGGGCCTACCGCTGACGCTATCCTTGGGCGACTGACCGACAGCGACCTCGCGTCGCTGGTCTTTTACAACTTCGTCGAGGGTGAGGTTGCAGGGGTCAAAACCGTTATCTCGCGCACCGGTTATACTGGGGAGTCCGGCTTCGAGCTCTACTTTGCTCCTGAGCACGTCGAGAAAATCTGGCATGCGTTGATGGAAACGGGGATATCTGACGGCCTTCAGCCCATCGGCCTCGGTGCCCGTGACACACTGCGACAGGAGAAGAAGTATGCCCTTTACGGACACGAACTCTCCTCGCAGATTACCCCGCTCGAGGGTGGAATCGCCTGGATCACCAAGCTAGACAAGCATTCCTTTATCGGCAAGGAGCCGTTGTGCCGGATGAAGGAGGCGGGTGTGCCCCGACGCTTGGTTGGCCTGCGTATGACCGAGCCCGGCGTGCCTCGCGAAAATTACCCCGTTTTCGTCAGCGACGAAGAGGTTGGGGTCGTCACTAGCGGTACCATGTCCCCCTCCCTCAAGGTCGGCATCGCCCTGGCCCTGATCGCAACGGGACACCACCCGGTGGGCACCGAAGTCAGCATCGGCATCCGTAATCGCAGGGTCGCGGCCGAAGTGGTCAAGACCCCCTTTGTTTAGGCAACAATCAACTATTTAAGCCTGCCCGACAGACAGGTAACTCAAGGAGGATAGACAATGGAAATTCGTGACGAACTTAAATATTCCGAGGACCATGAATGGATTCTGGTTGAGGAGGGTATCGCAACCATCGGCATCAGCGATTTTGCTCAGGACGCCATGGGCGATGTGGTCTTCGTCGAACTACCCGAGGTTGGAAGCAACATAGACGCCGGCAAGACCTTTGGTGTGGTCGAATCGGTTAAGGCCGTCTCTGACCTCTACGCGCCGGTTTCCGGCGAGGTGGTCGAGGTCAACGAGGGTTTGCCCGACGCTCCGGACTCGGTCAATAGTTCCCCCTATGACGATGCCTGGATGGTAAAGATCAAATTGAGCGATGCCGCTCAGGTAGAAGCCCTGATGGACGCCGAGGCCTATCGTTCCTGTATTGCTGAACAGTAGAGGAAGGTGACAGATGCGTTATATTCCACATACCGAAGAAGATGTCCGGCAGATGCTGGGAACCATCGGGGTTGACTCGATCGAGGATCTGTTTTCAGAGATTCCTCGTGACGTCCGCCTGGATCGGCCTTACGATCTGGTCGCACCGATGTCTGAATCCGAAGTCCTCGGCGAGCTGAAGCGGCTGGCCAGACAAAACGCCACGGTCGAAACCCATACATCTTTTCTTGGTGGTGGCGCCTACAACCATTTCAGCCCGTCGGTGGTCGATCACCTGATTTCCCGCAGCGAGTTTTATTCCGCCTACACCCCCTATCAACCCGAAATCAGTCAGGGCACGCTGCAGGCGATCTTCGAATACCAGACCCTGATCTGCCAACTTACCGGCATGGATGTCAGCAACGCTTCGATGTACGATGGCGCCAGCGCCTGTGCCGAGGCGGTGCTGATGTCGGTCCGTGCCACACGGCGCAGCAAGGTTCTACTGGCTAGTAACCTTCATCCCGAGTACCGCGAAACGGTCGCCACTTACTGTCGTTACCTCGATATCGAACTGGTCGCCGTTCCCTACCTGGAAAGCGGTCGCATCGATCAGAAGCTGCTGAGCGGTCTGTTGGACAAGGGCGCCGCAGCACTGGTTGTCGGCTATCCCAACTTTTTCGGTATCATCGAAGAGCTTGGTGTCCTGGCTGACTTGGCTCACGAAGTCGGCGCACTGCTGGTCAGCGCAACCTCGGAACCGGTTGCCCTCGGCAAGATCAAGTCTCCTGGCGAACTTGGTGCCGATATCGTCGTCGGCGAGGGCCAGAGCTTCGGCATGCCGGTCTCTTTCGGCGGCCCGGGGGTCGGTTTTTTCGCCACCCGCCAGAAAACCGTCCGTTCCATCCCGGGGCGCCTGGTCGGTGCCACGACCGACAAGGATGGCAAGCCCGGCTACGTACTGACCCTAGCGACCCGCGAGCAGCATATCCGTCGCGAAAAGGCGACCTCAAATATCTGCTCCAACCAGGGACTCTGCGCCCTGATCGCCAACATCTACCTCTGCCTGATGGGCAAAAACGGCCTGCGTGAACTGGCCGAACAGAACCTGGCCAAAGCGGAATATGCCAAAGCTGCGATCGGTGCCATCGACGGATTCAGCATCCCCTTCACAGCTCCGACCTTCAACGAATTCGTGGTCGAGTTTGAGGGAGATGCCGATGCGATGCTGGAGAGTCTTGAGGCTCAAGGCATCCTCGGCGGCATCCCGCTGACCAAGTATTTCCCCGAGATGGAAAATCGGTTTTTGGTCTGCGTCACCGAGCAGAATAGCAAAGCAGATATCGACGCACTGGTTGTTGCGCTGAAAGGAGGTGTGGCATGAACCGGATCGGAACCAGAGGACTTATCCTGAAAGAAAAACTGATTTTCGAACACAGCGATCCAGGCCGCAAGGGTTACAGTCTGCCGGCGCTCGATGTGCCCCCGTCAACACTGCCGGAAGAGTTGAGCAGACTGGAGATCGAAGGTTTCCCAGAGGTTTCCGAGGTCGACGTGGTGCGTCACTTCACCCGTCTTTCGACCTGGAACTATGGTGTCGACACCGGCTTTTACCCCCTGGGGAGCTGTACCATGAAGTACAACCCCAAGGTCAACGAGGTCGTGGCGCGCCTGCCTGGCCTGGCCGGCTGCCACCCCCACACTCCCGAGCGACTGAGCCAGGGAGCCCTGGGCATGATGTACGACCTGCAGGTCGCACTGGCAGAACTCTCCGGCTTCGATGCTGTTACCCTGCAGCCTGCCGCTGGCGCCCACGGTGAGCTGGCCGGGATGTTGATGATCCGTGCATGGCATGAAGCCCAGGGGAGTTCACGGAAAAAAGTGCTGATCCCTGATACCGCGCACGGCACCAACCCGGCGACTGCAGCGCTGTGCGGCTACGACGTGGTGCCGATCGCCTCAGGCGACTCGGGCGTTCTGACTGCGGAGACTGTCGCAGCTCATATGAACGAAGATGTTGCCGCGCTGATGATCACCAACCCCAACACTCTGGGCATCTACGAAGCGGATATTCGCAAGATATGTGAGATCGTCCACGAAGGAGGCGGCCTGGTTTACTGTGACGGTGCCAATTTCAACGCTGTGATGGGCATCGCCCGGCCTGGCGATGCGGGGGTCGACGTCATGCACTTCAACCTGCACAAGACCTTCGCTACACCCCACGGCGGCGGTGGCCCCGGTTCCGGCCCGGTCGGCATCAACAAAAAGTTGATTCCCTACCTGCCGAAGCCGGTGGTGGTCAGGGAGGGCGAAAAATACCGCCTCGACTACGACCGTCTGGAGTCAATTGGTCGCCTGCGCTCCTTTTACGGTAACTTCGGCATCATGCTGCGCGCCTGGGCCTACATCCTCACCATGGGGGGCGAAGGGCTGAAGCAGGTGAGCGAGATGGCGGTGCTCAACGCCAACTATATCCGTGCCCGCCTCGAGGAGACTTACCATCTGCCGTACAAAAACCGCTCCCTGCACGAGGCGGTCTTCTCCGACAAGAACCTCGGCGGTGGCTGTCACACACTCGATCTGGCCAAGCGTCTGATTGACTATGGCTACCACCCGCCGACCGTCTACTTCCCGCTGGTGGTTCAGGGGGCGATCATGATCGAGCCGACGGAGACCGAAAGTATGGAGGTGCTCGATGAATTCTGCGATGCCATGCTGGCGATTGCCGAAGAAGCCGAGAACAACCCCGAACTGCTGCTTGAGGCACCGAGCGTGACCGCGCTGAGTCGTCTCGATGAGACAGCGGCGGCCCGTAAACCGGTGCTGCGCTACCGGGCAGAAGCATAAAATGATGCCGGGAGCCTGTCGGGCCATGTTGTCCGACAGGCTCCCGATCAGACAGTTATGGGGAGCACGAGCGCCGGGCAGTTAAGCCCTGCCGCTGATCCCACAACGAAAATGGAGAAATAAGTCATGTCGATTAAGCACCTCAGTAAAGTAGATCCGGCGATCGCCGAGACCATTGTGGAGGAGACCAAGCGCCAGGAATACGGCCTGGAGTTTATCGCTTCGGAGAACTTTGTCAGTGAAGCGGTCATGGAGGCTCAGGGCTCGGTCATGACCAACAAGTACGCTGAAGGTTACCCCGGCAAGCGTTACTACGGCGGCTGCGAGGAGGTCGATGTTGCCGAACAGCTCGCCATCGATCGGGCCAAGGAACTGTTCGGTGCCGAGCACGTCAATGTCCAGCCCCATTCCGGCTCCCAGGCCAATATGGCCGTTTACCTGACAATCTGTCAGCCGGGCGACACGGTACTGGGCATGAACCTCTCGCACGGTGGCCACCTGACCCACGGTTCCCCGGTCAATTTCTCTGGCAAGCTCTTCAATATCGTCCCCTACGGTATCAGTAAGGAGACCGGCAGGATTGATTACGACGAATTGCTGGCCCTCGCCAAAGAGCATCAGCCTAAATTGATCGTGGCTGGCTACAGCGCCTATCCGCGCGCCCTCGATTTTGCCGCTTTCCGCCGTATCGCCGACGAGGTCGGAGCAGTCCTGATGGTCGATATGGCCCACTTCGCCGGACTGGTGGCTGGTGGCCAGCACTCCAACCCGGTCCCCCATGCCCAGTTTGTCACGACCACCACTCACAAGACCCTGCGCGGACCGCGCGGCGGGATGATCCTCTGCACCGAGGAGTGGGGCAAGAAGATCAACAGCAGTATCTTCCCCGGTATCCAGGGTGGCCCGCTGATGCACGTCATCGCCGCCAAGGCGGTGGCCTTCAAGGAAGCCCTCTCCCCGGAATTCAAGGAGTATGCCGCCCAGGTGGTAAAAAACGCCCAGACCCTCGCCGCCGAGTTGGTCCAGCACGGGTTTAAGCTGGTCTCCGGCGGAACGGATAACCATCTGATCCTGGTCGACTTCTGCGGCAGTGAGATCACCGGCAAGGTGGCCGAGAAGGCGTTGGAAGATGCCGGCATTACGGTCAACAAGAATTCGGTCCCCTACGATACCCGCTCTCCCTTCGTGACCAGCGGCATCCGTATCGGCACCCCCGCGGCGACCAGTCGCGGTCTCAAGGAGCCGCAGATGGTTAAAGTGGCGGCCTGGATCAAGCGGGCCATCGACAATCTTGATAACGAGGAAGAACTGGCCCGCATCCGCGCTGAGGTCAAGGTGCTGTGTCTCGACTTCCCCCTCTACGGCCACCGCTTGTAGTAGAACGCGGGCCAACAACCTGAGTCGGGCAGAGTTCCGCCGCCCGGCTCAGGCCGTCCGCCAACAGAAGCAAACCCTCCCCGGAAGGAGGAACAGATGGAATCGATAAAAGAGCTATATCGCACAGGCACAGGCCCATCCAGCAGCCATACCATGGGCCCGCGCAAGGCGGCCGAGAACTTTCTTCTCCAGGTACCCGACGCATCTCTCTATCGGGTGACCCTGTTCGGCAGTCTGGCCGCCACCGGAGAGGGTCACCTGACCGATAAGGCGCTGGAAGAAAGCTTCGGCTCTCGGGCCCTGAGCTTGATCTGGAAGCCTGAGATCGAACGGCCGGAGCACCCCAACGCCATGTTTTTTGAAGCTTTGGACGAGACGGACAAGCTCATTAAGAGTTGGGAGGTCTACAGTGTCGGTGGTGGTGCCTTACAGGAGAAAGGCGGTTCGATAAGCCTCCATACCATTGACTGTCTGCCGACCATGGATCAGATTTTGAGCCACTGCCTCGAATCGGGTGAATCCTTTTGGGAATACGTCGAGGCCTGTGAGGGCAAGGAGATCTGGGATTTTCTGGCTGAAGCCTGGCAGACCATGAGCGCTGCCCTCGAGCGGGGGCTGAACACCGAAGGCGTGCTGCACGGGGGTCTGGGTCTGGCCCGCAAAGCCCAGTCGATGTGCCGCAAGGCTTCGCTCTACGGACCTGAATTCAAACAGAACGGACTGCTTTGTGCCTATGCCCATGCCGTATCCGAGGAGAACGCCGCGGGCGGACTGATCGTCACCGCACCGACCTGCGGTGCCTGCGGAGTCCTGCCGGCGGTACTGCGCCATCTCGACGAGACCCTGAACTGCGGCGCGGAAGATATCCTGCGCGGCCTGGCCACCGCTGGCCTAGTCGGCAACCTGGTCAAGCACAACGCCTCGATCTCCGGTGCCGAGGTCGGCTGCCAGGGCGAGGTCGGCACTGCCTGCGCCATGGCGGCGGCGGCCGCCACCCAGCTCTACGGCGGCTCTATCCGCCAGATCGAGTACGCCGCCGAAATGGGCCTCGAACATCATCTCGGTCTGACCTGCGATCCGGTCCAAGGGCTGGTACAAATCCCCTGCATCGAGCGCAACGCCCACGCCGCTGCCCGCGCCATGAGCTGCTGCCAGTTTGCCCTGCTCTCCGACGGCGTGCATAAAATCAGCTTCACCGAGATCGTTGCGGTGATGAAAGAGACCGGCCAGGCGCTGCCGTCCCTCTATCGTGAAACCGGCGGCGGCGGGATTGCCGAGGCCTATCGCCAACGTACAAAGGTCACCAATGATAAGTCATAAGGAGATCAGGATGAACCTTCCACACGCGCGAAAACCGGACTGGCTACGGGTAAAACGGCCTGCTGGCGAGCAGTTTCGCAGCGTTCGCAAAGCCCTAGCGAGTCGCTCCCTGCACACGGTCTGCGAAGAAGCGAGTTGCCCCAACCAAGCGGAGTGCTGGAGTACTGGAACTGCGACCTTCATGATTCTGGGCGATACCTGTACCCGGGGTTGCGCTTTCTGCGCCGTCACCCGCGGTAACCCCGGCGGCCGCATCGATCCCCGAGAGCCGCAACGGGTGGCCGATGCTGCGGCAGAGATGGGGCTTGAGTACGTGGTCATCACTTCGGTGACCCGTGATGATCTGGCCGATGCCGGCGCCTCGGTTTTTGCCGAAGCCATCCGCTGCATTCGAGATTTGCACAGTTCCCCCAAGGTGGAGGTACTGATCCCTGATTTTCAGGGGCAGGCCCTTGACACATTGTTGCGCGCCAAACCGGATGTCGTGGCGCATAACATTGAAGTGGTCAAGCAGCTCAGTTCAAGCTATCGGCATGAAAACTTCAACTTTCAGCGCTCGTTGCAGGTTCTTGAAGAAGCGAGTCGGGATAGCGAGATCATTACCAAATCCTCGCTGATGCTCGGTCTGGGCGAAACGGATGAAGAAATTGGAATCGCCCTGCAACAACTGGTCGCAGTCGGGGTGCGGATTCTGGTCATAGGCCAGTACCTTAGCCCGACCCACCAGCACCAGCCGGTCACGGAGTACATTCCGCCAGAGAAGTTCGATTACTGGGCCGAACTGGGCCGAACTGGGCCGGCAGCTCGGCTTCGACTTCGTCGCCGCCGGACCCTTTGTCCGCACTTCCTACCATGCCTCTGAGGCTTACGTCCAAGGCAAGCTGCGCATGCTACAGGACCTTGCCGGGCGTTAAGTAAGGGAAACGGTCGGCCCCTCATCCTCCTCGAAACACGTCGGTGATCAACTGTAGTGGTTCAAGTAGATAAATGCTTTACAAGGACTCCATTAAAAATCTAATCGCCCCTTGGTGAAAAGGGATTTTTACTCCTGTAAGGCTTTCCCCAATTTCAAGAGGGTCCGCCCGAAAATGCCTAAACAAGAAATCAACACGGACGGAAAATACTTCTGTGCAAAATTGAAAAACAAAATCTAAATTCCGGTGGTGGCCGAACCTTCGCGTCACCGCCGGTTATTGTAAGCCGTTAAGAAGTGTCCTATAAACCACGCTCCAGAGACACGAAAACGGGTGTGTCAGGATCAAGGTGAATGAGACACTTTCCCTCAACTGTCTTATAAGTTATTCCAGCAGCAATTCCTAAATCATCTTAGGACTTCTAGGACACCTTTTCCTTCTTAAAAATCACGATAAACGGTACCCCCCTGTGTCAGGTCAAAATTTCATTTCAGCCCTGAAAGCTAGACCGCCTGCTAGCTTTCAGCCTTCTTCTGTAAAGCATCAAAAACCATATCCAATACCGCTTTCTGCCGGGCTTCGGTTTTATTTAATACTGCCAGACATTGTCCCATGGGGAAACATTCGTGCAGGTAGTCGGCGTCCCGGCCAGAGAGAATGATGATACGCCGTTTGTCCACGCCCTTTTCAATGGCGTAGGCAAGCAGTTTGCTACCGTCGAGACTTGGCATTTCCAGGTCGAGCAAGAGTAGATCAAGGTCGGAGTTGATCTGGGCCAGACCCTGCAGTGGATTGTCGTATGCAAGAATTTCCAGCTTTGGATAGCGTTCACTTACGTAGTTCGTGAGGAACTCAAGAAAGAGACGATCATCATCGATGACTAGAATCTTTTTCATGGTGTTTATCCCGCTTCTCCCTGCCTCCGATTATTGTCTTAAATAGACTCTGAATTGGGGGAGCAGACAGTCGACTTTTCCTTTTCATATCTTTACGTTATCATAAGTTTGTAACTTTACAGCTTTATCCCTTTTTAATAGCGGAGAGCAGAATGCATCTTGTTGCGGTACATCGCTGGCAGAAAGACGAGGCCGAGGTCGCCAAAATCATCGCTGAAACGATGGGCACTGTGGCTTTCGAAGCCCGGCAAAAGATCTCTGGTGGCGGGCCAGCGGTCCTTGCGAGTTTTGCTGATCCAGATCAGGCTGATGCTTTGACCGTCAAGCTCTCTCAAAATGGTATCCCCGCGTTGGTGATTGATACCGAGGTTGTACGCAGTCGTAACCAGCCTCTCCATGTGCGCCGCTTTGTGCTGGGGTCGCAGGCGTTACAGGTTGAATCGTTTGATGGAGAGTCTTGCGATATTGATTACCGCACGATTGACCTGCTGCTTGTCGCTACCTGCAGTTCCGGACAGACCTCTATCGCCACGGAGACCGGGCGCAAATTCAGCCTCGGTAAAACTTTACTCGCCGGCGGTGTGCCGATGACTAAGAAAGTGACGCGTGAAAAGGTCGTGAACACTGAAGAACGCGACGAAACGCTATGGTTGTATACCCACGAACAAGCAGTCGTGATTTTTGATCGGGCGGCGATGAACTACGATGGTCT
>DAOWJU010000071.1 GCA_030640215.1 Desulfuromonadales bacterium | reverse complement strand
TGCATAAACGTAATCCTTACCTTTGCGAATGAACGTTCATTTCGGAGAGTACAGTATGACACCAGAGAAGCAGGACAAACGTAACAACATACTAAGAACAGCCCTAGAATTGTTTTCCGAACATGGGTTTCATGATGCGCCAATGGCTCAACTGGCCAAGCAAGCAGATATTGCAGTTGGCACTATTTATCGTTATTTCAAGGATAAAGATGAATTGATCCATGAGTTATACAAAGAAGTTGACGACACCCTGCAACGCGCTCTTGTCAGGGAGGTTGACCCGACAATCTCCACACGACAACAATTTGTGCATTTTGTTACCAATCTCATCCATTACCTGAAAGACCATCCTCACGAGTTCAAATTCCTGGAGCAGTACTATAACTCCCCTTTCGGAATTGAAAAAAAACGTGAAAAACTTCACATGTCTGGCCCCTCGGACCGCAAGAGTACCTTTGGACATTTCTTTTTTGGCACCACGAAGGATGACATCAAGCCCCTGTCGGGACATGTGCTTCATGCCCTGGCTTTTGGCCCCGTGACCTTTCTGCTCCGAGATGCAACCGCAGGTTTAGTCAAACTGGACGAATCGTTGGTTAAAACCCTGGCGGAGGGTTGTTGGGATGCCATCAAGAAATAACATCCTAAACAATCATTTGAAGCTGTAACGCAAACGCTAACCTCGACAGATCAAACACTTGGAGTCTTGAAACAATGAAACAAAGAACTGATACAATCGGTCCTCAATCAAACCGGAACGAAAAAGGTTCAAAGCCAGGCACTATCATCAAGGTTTTAATACTCCTGTTGATTCTCCTGCCAATATCAATCCCGGCCATGCAAGCCACAGCCGCGCCAGCAAAGAAGCAGGGACCGCCACCACTGGTCACCGTCGTTGCTGTGGCTGAACAGGACGTTAATCCGCCGCAGGAGTACGTAGGTCATGTGGAAGCAATCCAGATGGTCGATCTGCAAGCACGAGTTGGTGGCTTTCTGGAAGAGGTTAATTTTAAGGAGGGTAGCGAAGTTCACGCTGGCGACAGCCTTTATGTCATCGAACAGGCACCCTACAAGGCTAAGGTCGCTGCCGCCAAAGCACGCGTAACCAAGGCACAGGCGACTCTTGCCCGGGCCAGTAATTATCTGAAACGAATCCAGACTGTCCGCATCGGTGGTGTCTCCGCAACCGATATAGAGTCAGCCGAAGCTGCCGAGTTAGAGGCTAGCGCAGAGCTTCAGGAGACACAGGCCGCGTTGACCCTGGCTGAACTCGACCTCAGCTACACCCGGATTTTGGCACCGATCAGTGGCCGAATCGGCGCAACAACGCTCACCGCAGGCAATCTGTGTGGACCTACTTCAGGGCCACTGGCCAGAATTGTTCAAATTAACCCGATTCGTATCCAATACTCTGTCAGCGAAAACGATCTCTCGGCAATCAAGATGGCCCTTGCAGATTCTTCCTCTGAACATGAAAAGAACAACTTGTTACGGCCACAGTTAAAACTTCCAGGAGGTGAGATTCTAGACCTCTCCGGGCGCGTAGATTTTGTCGATAATATGGTGGATGCAAACACAGGAACTATTTCCGTACGACTCGTCTTTGAGAATTCTGCCGGGCTGCTACTACCGGGACAATATGTGACGGTGCTGGTCAGCCGTAGACAAGCCAAACTGATGCCGGTGATACCACAAGCCACAGTCCTGGAAGACCGCGACGGCCGTTACGTGCTGGTGGTGAATGCGCAGAAACAGGTGGAACAGCGACGCATCGATACCGGGCTCGTCAGCGGCACACAGTGGACCATTGAATCTGGTCTGAACGTTGGAGAAATGATTATTGTGCAGGGCGTACAGAAAGTTCGACCCGGACAAACAGTCAAAACATTAATCGATGGTGAAGCAAAGGGGACGGATTGATGATTTCACAAATTTTCATGGATCGTCCGCGCCTGGCGGTAGTTCTGGCGATTTTTATCACCCTGGCTGGGCTGATCGCCATGCTGAATATTCCTGTCGCGCAATATCCAAAGATTACCCCACCGACTCTTCGGGTCAGTGCCACCTACCCTGGCGCAAATGCACAGGTCCTTGCTAATAGTGTGGCAACAACGATTGAGGCAGAGGTTAATGGCGTCGAAAATATGCTTTATATGTCGTCCTCTTCTTCTAACAGCGGCCGGTATAGTTTGAGTGTCACCTTTGAGGTCGGGACTGATTCTGACATTGCTCAGGTCAACTTGCAGAATCGGGTTCAAGCGGCCCTGGCCAAACTACCAAAAGAGGTTGTCGCACAGGGCGTTACCGTGCGCAAAGGCTCTGCCGACATGCTCGGCGCAATCAGCTTCTATTCTCCGCAGGGAAGCCGGGATAAACTTTTCTTGAGCAATTATGTCAGCAGCACCATCAAGGACGCTGTAGTGCGTCTTGATGGTGTCAGCGATATTGCTATTTTCGGCGAGCTTGTCTACAGCATGCGGATCTGGATGGATCCACCGCGCATGACCGCTCTGGGCCTAACCGCTGACGACCTGATCACCGCTATTCGTCAACAAAATGTCCAGGCAGCTGTCGGCTCGATCGGCTCAGAACCGGTCAACACCGGTCAACAACTCCAATACACCTTGAGAGCGAAAGGACGACTCAAAGATGTCGAAGAGTTCGAGGACATTATCGTTCGCTCTAATGCCAATGGTGGTTTGATTCGTATCCGGGACATTGCAAGGGTGGAACTCGGCGCAGAATCCTATAGCACCAATTCAATCCTAAACGGTGGGCCAGCAGTGACACTGGCTGTTTACGGATCTCCCGACGCCAATGCCCTTAAGACGATGGAGAATCTTTTGGCGGAACTGGAGAAACTGGCCAAACGACAGCCCAGTGATGTGCAATATGAAGCTATATACGACTCGACCCAATATATCGCATCAGCAATCCACGAAATGATTTACACACTATTTTTGACCTCTCTCCTCGTGGTGACTGTGACCTTCGTCTTCCTGCAAGATTGGCGCTCAACTCTGGTCCCGACAGTGACGATCCCGGTTTCACTGATAGGAACTTTTGCTGTGCTACTGGCCCTCGGCTATAACGCTAACACCATTTCTCTGTTTGCCTTGATTATGTCGATCGGGCTGGTCGTTGATGATGCCATCGTGGTGGTGGAAAATGTCTACCGGGTTATGTCTGAAGACAAGCTCAACCCGAAAGATGCCGCGATCAAGGCTATGCGGCAGGTTACCGGACCGATAATCGCTACCACGTTAGTTCTATTAGCCGTCTTTATTCCTGTTGCTTTTCTCCCTGGAATTACTGGCCAGCTCTACAAACAATTTGCCGTGACCATCTGCACTGCGGTGGTTATTTCGGCCATCAGCGCACTGACGCTAAGCCCCGCCCTTTGTGCTGTCCTGTTAAAGAAACCTACGATTATCAATTACGGTCCATTGGCCTGGTTCAACAGAGCATTATCCTCTGCACGTAAAGGATATGTCATCGGCTCCGCCTGGTTAATTCGCTGGAAATCTGTGGCTCTGCTGATACTGCTGCTAGTTTTTGGTACAAGCTATTTTTTGTTCCAAAATCGTCCGACCAGTTTTCTGCCGCAAGAAGATCAAGGTTTGATTTATCTAAATGTTCAGTTGCCTGAGGCCGCTGCCCGAGCGCGTACAGATGAAGTTCTGCAACAAGTCACCAAAGAGCTCAGAGAGATCAAAGGGGTCAACAGTGTCCTTGGTGTCAGCGGTTTCAGCCTGCTCAGCGGTCGGGCCGATAACGTCGCCTTCGGCCTGGTTATCCTGGCACCATGGAATGAACGCACCAGTCCTGATCTGCAACTGGGTGCTATTGTCAAAAAGGCTCAGCAAAAGCTGGCGGCAATTTCCACTGCGAATATTCGCGCCTTTACTCCGCCTCCTATCAGGGGCTTAGGCCGAACCGGTGGCTTCGACTTCCGCTTACAGGCGACCGGGAACAAATCCCCGCAGGAATTTGCCGCAGCAGCACGGGCTCTGATAATGGCCGCAAATCAAGACCCGGCCTTAAGCAGAGTTTTTAGTACCTATTCAGCTAACACCCCGCAGCTTTCCCTAGATATTGATCGAACTCGAGTCGAAACGCTTAAGGTGCCGATCAGCACAATATTCTCAACCCTGCAAGCCCAGCTTGGTGGACGTTATGTTAACGACTTCAACCTGAACGATCGAGGCTACCAGGTTAAGGTGCAGGCAGATACCACTCACCGCGACTCGATTGATGACATCGACCGATTGTATGTTCGTAACAGTGAAGGCGGCATGGTGCCAATGACCAGCCTGGCAACCCTCTCCACGATTCTTGGACCTCAAAGCGTGGATCGTTACAATCAGTTGACAAGTATCAAAATTAACGGTGGAGCCGCTCCAGGCTACAGTTCGGGTGAAGCTATGGCAGCGCTGCAAGCGATCGCAGCCAAAACTCTTCCTGAAGGCTACACCCATGAGTGGTCAGGCATGTCTTATCAAGAGCTGAAAAGTAGCGGACAGGTGGCGATTCTCTTCGCCCTCGCGCT
>DAOWJU010000126.1 GCA_030640215.1 Desulfuromonadales bacterium | reverse complement strand
CTCATCTCCCGTGCGCCAACATTGCTGGTCATAATCAGGACCACGTTATGGAAATTAGCCTGACGCCCGTTGTTATCAGTCAGAGTGCCATGATCCATGACCTGCAAAAGGATGTTGAAGATATCCTGGTGGGCCTTTTCGATCTCATCGAGGAGCAGCACAGCATGCGGGTTGCGAATCACGGCATCGGTCAAAAGACCGCCCTGTTCGAAACCGACATACCCCGGAGGCGATCCGATCAGGCGCGACACGGCATGCTTCTCCATGTACTCGCTCATATCGAAACGCAGAAACTCTACTCCCATCTGCGTCGCAAGTTGCCTGGCGACTTCGGTTTTGCCCACCCCTGTCGGCCCGGTAAAGAGAAACGAGCCGGTCGGTTTTTCCGGCTGGCCAAGACCGGCACGAGCCCGACGAATCGCCTGACAGATCTGATCGATAGCCTGATCCTGACCAAAGACCTGGCGTTTGACGGACCGGTCAAGATCCTTCAACTTACGTCGGTCACTCTGGGCAAGTTTGCGCGACGGGATACGTGCCATCCCGGCAACCACCGTTTCAATATCGGTGACACCGATTGTCGAACGTTTGCGTGGATAGAGTCTCAGCCTGGCACCAGCCTCGTCAATCACATCAATCGCCTTGTCTGGCAGGCGGCGGAAGTTGACATGCCGGGCAGAGAGGTTGGCAGCTGCCTCAAGGGCCGCAGGCGTATATTTTACACCGTGGTGCTCTTCGTAGGCCCCTTTGAGACCATGTAAGATTTCGACAGTTTCACTGACACTCGGCTCCAGCACATCGATTTTCTGAAAGCGCCGCGCCAGGGCCCGATCCTTTTCAAAAAGATTCTTGTACTCTTCGTAGGTGGTCGAGCCGATGCAACGCAGTTCTCCGGAGCCAAGTACCGGCTTGAGAATATTGGCTGCATCAAGAGAGCCGCCGCTGGTCGCCCCGGCACCGACAATCGTATGAATCTCATCAATCACCAGAATAGCCCGAGGGCGCTTCGACAAGGCTTGCACCACCGCCTTGAGACGCTCTTCAAAATCTCCCCGATACTTGGTTCCGGCCAGCAAAGAGCCCATATCGAGAGCGAAGAGTTCAGCGTCCTGCAGTAGCTCCGGAACATCCTGTTCAAGGATGCGCAGGGCCAGGCCTTCAGCAATGGCAGTTTTACCAACTCCGGGCTCGCCTACCAGCACCGGGTTATTCTTGCGCCGACGGCAGAGGATTTGCACCGTGCGCTCCAGCTCAGGCTCGCGACCCACCAGAGGGTCGATCTTGCCCTTGGCGGCCCGTTCGAGCAGATTGATGGTAAACGCTTCGAGGGGATTAACTTTCTTGGCCGGTTTACTGGTGGGGGCCTGTTTGGTCTGCTCATCCGGATTGGTCTGTTCATCTGGATTGGTTTGCCCGTCCGGCTCGCTCTGCTCGGGTTCAGGCTCAGCATCCTGGAAAGGTGTCTTGCTGATACTATGAGAAACATAGTTCAAGACATCCAGCCTGGAGAGCCCTTCAGCCTGAAGGATCTGTGCCGCCAGGCAATCCTCTTGCTCAAGAATCGCAGAGAGGATATCGCCAATGCCAATTTCTTTGCGACCGGAGGACTGCATGTGCGTTACGGTTCGTTGCAGAACATTCTGCAGACCAACTGTCTGCTCCGGCATATCCTCATCGACCTCTTCCAGCGCTTCAAAATGTTGCTCGAAGTAAGCCTCAAGATCTTCGCGTAGAATATCGACATCGCTGCCACAGGCCCGCAGGATTTCCTGACCCTGGTCGTCAAAGAGCATGGCATACAAGATATGCTCGGTGGTCAGAAATTCATGATGCCGACGTTGGGCCTCCCTGACTGCCAGGGAAAAAGTTATTTGTACGTCCTGGTTAAACATCTCTATCGTTCACTCCACTCATCAACGCCTTCACTACATCAACAACGGTGCTTCGCACATGACCGTCCTCTGTTTCTTCATTCTAACAGAGATTAAAACTGTTCCAAAGCTCTGCATAGCAGAAAACTCACTTTCGATTCCTATCAAGACAAAATTTCTTTTCCTGCAACGACACGGTAAAGCGATTTCCGGCCTGTCGAGTGTCTGTTCGCACTTGATGCTGCCTGCCATAATTTATCCAAAGTTGATTCTTTTGGATAAATCTAGCGGGGCATTGTGGGAGGAGTATCAGGAAGCTGTTAAATATATGTAAAATCGATGCTCATGGAAGAGCTCGTTTGATTTTCAGAAAGGCTCTGTTCGTCGAACAGAGCCTAACGATATTGCCCACTGAAGCTCCAGAGCCTGTTTTTACTTGGAAAATCATATAAAACCTTTAGAATAGAAACGTTATCCAGCTTCACACTGACAATTTCCCAGGGGGGATCTCTGTGCAATCCGAATTGATTATCAAACTACTGAACGGTGGAGAGCGTTATGGCCTCATGAATCAGGAGTTCGACCCGAGCTCCGGCCATATCGATTTCTTCTGTACTGCTGAGCAACGCAGCGAAATCTTCGATCTCAAAGAAGCTTGTTTTATAAAATTCCTCGGCAAACCTGACCTGGCCGACTCATTCAGCGAAGATGAATTTTTTGAAGATGTCACCACACTCACCGGAGACCGGTTCCACCTCCGTTTGAAGAAGGGCGGCAAACGCATTCCCGAGGGGTTCTTCGGTTACCCGGTCGAAATAGACAGTGACTTCAAGTCGATTTTCTTTACCTCCGTCGGCTTCAAGAAACGCAGTCACGACCAACCTCTTGGCGAAGTATTGAGCCAACAGGGGCTGGTAGAAGAATCCGCTATCGAGGAAGCTTTGACAGAGCAACAACAGTTAAGGAATCGACGGGTTGGAGAAATCCTTGCTGAAAAGGCCGCAGTGCCTCAGGATATCGTTGATCAAGCAATTAACAATGTCGCCAGCAATGGGCAAAAAAAGAGTAAAGTTCGCGTTGGCGACATACTCATTGAAGCCAAACTCGTTACCCGGCAACAGGTTGAAGAAGCCCTGAACGAACAAACAACTGGCAAGCGCAAACGAATCGGACTGATCCTCATCGAGAAGGGCCTGATTACAGAAGATCAGCTCCTCACCGCATTGGCACAAAAGTTCGGTCTACAAGTTATCAATCTTGAGGAAACCAAGATCAGCCCGGAAGCTCTCAGACTGATCCCTCGTGAGATGATCGAGAGCATGCAGGTTGTGCCAATTAGTCTGGAAGATACGGAACTGACTGTCGCAACAGCCACCCCAACCGATCCGACCATCAGTGAAAACCTGCGCTTTGCGACCAACTGCCAGATCAAGCTGGTCTGTGCCCGCTCCACCCAGATCGGTGAAAAGATCGCCTTGCTCTTCGACAAGCACGACAGCGTTGAGGACCTCATCGATGAACTGGATGACCTCGACGTGGTGGTCGATGATGAACCAGAAATCGACAAGATCAATGAGTCGGACTCAAAAGTCATCAACCTGGTCAACAAGGTTCTCCTCGATGCCAGCAACAAAGGTATTTCCGACATACATTTTGAACCGGGGATGGGTGCACTGCCACTCAAGATCCGCTATCGCAAAGACGGTATCTGTTACACCGTGCATCAGATCGCGGCAACCTATAAAGCGGCGGTTATTTCGCGCCTGAAAATTATTTCCAAGCTTGATATCGCCGAGCACCGTCGGCCACAGTCTGGTAAGATTCTCCTGAAACAAGCGGGCGAACGTATCGAATATCGTATCGAGATCACCCCGACAGTCGGTGGTCAGGAAGATGCCGTGCTGCGGGTCTTGGCATCATCACACATCATCCCCTTGGCTGATCTCGGCTTTTCTGCCACCAACCTGGAGCGCTTCAAAGCGCTGCTGCATAAACCTTACGGCATCATTCTCTGTGTCGGCCCGACCGGTTCAGGTAAAACCACCAGTCTGCATTCAGCCCTGGCGGAAATCAACACACCAGACACAAAAATCTGGACAGCAGAAGATCCCGTAGAAATCACCCAGGAAGGGCTGCGCCAGGTTCAGGTCCATCCCAAGATCGGCTTTAACTTCGAGGACGCCCTGCGCTCTTTCCTGCGTGCTGACCCCGATGTGATCATGATCGGCGAGATGCGCGACCCGGTAACAGCTAAAACCGCGATCAGCGCGTCACTGACCGGCCACCGGGTATTCAGCACCCTGCACACCAATAACGCCCCTGAAACCGTGGTCCGATTAATAGAGATGGGCATGGACCCCTTCAACTTTGCCGACGCCATGCTCGGCATCCTCGCCCAACGACTGGCCCGTCGTCTGTGCAAGGAGTGCAAGGAGCCCTACCATCCAAAACGCGCCGAGTACAACGATCTGGTCGAAGCTTATGGTGCCGAGCAATTCAAAGAGGATGATCTACCGAAATTTTCCAAGGATCTGACCTTGATGAAAGCCGCCGGCTGTGAGGAATGTGAAGGCCAAGGCTACAGTGGTCGGATTGCCGTACACGAACTCATGGTCAATTCTGCAGAGATCAAGCGGGCAATCAAACAAAATGCAGGGGTTGAACAAATCACAACCCTCGCAAGGGAGCAAGGGATGCGTAACCTGCGCATGGACGGCATTCAGAAAATTTTTCTTGGCCTGACAGACCTGCTACAAATCAATAAGGTCTCCGCATAACCCCTAGCAGAGAGACATGACAAGCGATGCTTGACGAATACCTACAAAACACGCTCTTTTTTCTACAGACCAATCAGACCGCCGCCATCGTTATTGGCGTTGCAGTAGTGGCCCTGTTTTATTTCAAGACTAAGGAAATGTTCAAGCTGGTAGCATTTTGCTTCTTTATGGCCATCGTTTTCTATCTCATAACCCTTCTTGCAGGAACGCTCAATACCGGAGCGAAACAGAAAGATCAGATGATTTACAAGTCGAAAGAAGCGCTTGGGGAGTAAGCATCAGGAACTGCCCCTGTCTTGCAGATAGTGCAATATCCAGAGCGACAATATCGACATCTGCCGCTCTTTCAACTGCAATCGTCGCCCTCTGCAACAGAGGCGATCAGAGCGGCGAGCACGCTTCGCAAGGAATCTTCACCTGGCAAAGTCCGCAGGGCGTCGCCCCGGTGCCGTAGTTATCACGCACGTAAGGCGTGGTGACGTTACGAATATAGTCAAAACATTTCGGCTTATCGTGGCCTTCTTCGTTGATTGCATCTACCGGGCAGCGCTGCATGCAGACGCCACAACTCCCTTTCGCATACCAGAGGCACCAATCCTGATGCCCAACATAAGCACGTGGGGGCGCTTCAAGAGCCATCTTAACCACGACCGAACCGAATCGCACCGCTTTGCCAACCCGGGTGATTAAGCCATCAGAAAGACCGAAGGTGCCGAGGCCAGCAATCCAGGCCGTGTGCCGCTCCGACCAGTTCGAGGCGATCCCAAAGCGCTCACTCTGCCGATAGTCGAAGCCCGGCAAACGCTCCGGCGCGACTGCCGGGAACCCCGCTTGGGTCAGCTGCCCGGCCAGGTGTAAACGCAGGGCGCAGTTGAAATCTTCACCGTGAAAGCGTGAACGTGCCCAACGTTCAGCGGGCACTTCAGTCGCCTCACTCTGATCGCGACGAGTCGCTTTGGTTTGGGGGAGGATGTAACAGATAACCGCCAACTCAGTCGAGTCAAACTCATCATCGGGATAAGCCAGCTGGTACGCCTCGGCCGGCGTCCAGTAGAAGGGGCCTATATCAGACTTTATCTGGGCAAAGAGAGGATCGTCACCGCGGGCATAGGCAAAGTGTGGAGCGTCCCAGGCTGGCTCACCCGTGCCATTCTCCAGACTATTGGCCGATGATGCGCAGAAATCACGGACGACCTTTTCGATCCAGCTCTTATTCTCTTTCTGACCGATAAGGTATGCAGCCATTCATCAACTCCTGAATTGTTGCTATCTGGAAACCGCCCGGTGTAAGAGCCCAGATCAAAAGCCTGAGCCAGGTTGCTGTAAAAATTCAAT